>CAYPMJ010000072.1:0-10020 GCA_964411785.1 uncultured Oscillospiraceae bacterium | reverse complement strand
CGAACGCCGTGGACACCATGTCGCTCATAACGTCGCCGTCGTAATTCTTAAGCGCCCACACAAATCCGCCCTCTGAGCGGACAGCCCGGGCGACAGCGTCGTCAATGAGGGTGTAGAAATATTCTATCCCCGCCTTCTCGAAGCGCTCCCTGTACTCCTCCTCATATATCCGCTCAAATATATGCCTGAAGGTCTGGTCGTACTGCTTGGAGATGGTGTCCTTTGTGGAGAACCACAGATCCATCCCCGCATCCAGTGCGTATGAAAAGCAGGATCGGGCGAAGGCCTCAATGGAGCTGTCCTTGTTAAACTGCGCCTGGAGCACACCTGCGCACTCAAAGTCGTATACCGTCTCCCTGCAGCTCTCGCCGTTTTCACCCGTGAAGAGAAGCTCCGCCCTCCCCGGCCCCGGGACGCGGTACTCCGTCGCCTTATACACATCTCCAAAGGCGTGACGGGCTATCACTATGGGCTTTTTCCAGCCGGGTATGAACGGCTTTATGCGCCTTGTCAGTATCGGCGCACGAAACACCGTCCCGTCCAGCGCCGCGCGGATCGTCGCGTTCGGGCTCTTCCACATCTGGTGCAGGCCGTATTCCTCCACCCGCTGTCTGTTTGGCGTGATGGTCGCGCACTTCACCGCCACCTTCAGGCGCTTTGTCGCCTCGGCGGCCTCCTGCGTCACCATGTCGCCTGTCTCGTCACGGTGCTTAAGTCCCAGATCATAGTACTCCGTTGAGAGGTCTATATAAGGCGTCAGCAATCTGTCCTTTATCTCCCTCCAGAGTACCCTGGTCATCTCATCCCCGTCCATCTCCACAACAGGATTCATCGTCAGCTTCTTCATATCGTTTCCTCTCAGTCCTTTTTCCTGGCTGCGTACCAGTTCATAAGACAGCCGTCCAGAATTATCTCCCGTTCCCTGTCGGTGAGCGGCGGAAGCCGGAGCTCAAGCTCCGTGACGGAGCCTGAGTGAACCACCTGGCCAAAAATGACCTCTCCGCCCTCCGCCACTGTCCTTCTCACTCCCTCAAGATAGATGAGATCGCCCGGCTCATACGGAAACTCCGTCTCCTCGCTTATGCTCAAAGGGAGTATTCCCCAGTTTATGCAGTTGGACCGGTAGCGCTTGGTGGCATAATCATAGCATATGTTGGCCGCCCCGCCCAGAACCCTCTGACAGGACGCCGCCTGTTCTCTGGCGGAGCCGTCCCCAGGGCGGCGCGCGAAGATCGCCGAGCCTATGGAGCATCTCTCAAGCTCCTCCGGCCTTCTGCCAAGCAGCGCCCACGCCTCAAGGATCGACTCGGGCGGCTCGCCCTCAGCGCGTAAGGCCTCCTTTTTCCGGATCTCCCTCGTTCTGTACACATACCCCGGATCACGCCGCGAGAGGGTGAACTCCGCAAGCTTCATGGGGTTTGAGCGGTAGCTCGACGTATCGCCCGACGGGATGAGCTCATCCGTGGTGGTCACCGGGTCCTGGATCACGCTGGCAAGCTCCAGCAGAAGGTCCTCCGTCAGCGCCGGGATCGGCGGCCACTCCGTAATATTCGGGCCGAGCTTCAGCGCGGCGTGCGGATCGGCCCTGCCAAAGCCCTGGTACACGCGCTTATCGTAGGCGCTTCTGTCGTATCGGCGGGTGACGGGAGCGGGCGGGGTGTAGTCAACCTCGGTGGCGGCTGTCAGTATTCCGCCGCTTCGGGCAGTGGCGGCAATGCTCCTTGCGTCCATCAGCGCCACAGCGGCAAGCTGTCCCGATGCCGGCTTTGAGCCCTCGCGGTTGGGGAAATTGCGGGTGCAGTGGCGCACGGACAGCCCGCCATTGGCCGGGACATCCCCCGCGCCAAAGCACGGCCCGCAAAAGCACGGCTTGAATACAGCGCCCTGCGCCGTGAGGCGACTTGTGACTCCGTTCTCCATTAGCTCCATCGCCACCGGGATGCTCGGCGGATAGATTGAGAGCGGGAAGCCGCAGCCCGGTTCTCCACCCTCCAGAATGGCCGCTGCCTCAGCTATGTTGTCGTACATACCCCCGGAGCAGCCCGCGATGACGCCCTGGTCGCACAGAAGGCCTCCGTTTCCGACCTTCCCCAGAAGGTCCAGCCTCACCTCGCCTCCAAAGCGCTCCTCAATGGCAAGCTCTGTATCCCTTAGTATGTCCTTGAGGTCGGCCTTCAGCTCACGTATTGTAAACGCCTCCGACGGGTGAAACGGCAGCGCTATCATAGGCTCCACCCTGTCAAGATCAATCTCAATAAGCCCGTCGTAATATGCGCCCTCCAGAGGGCGAAGCTCCCTGTACGCGTCAGGACGGCCATGGACCGCATAGTACTCCTCCACTCGCCCGTCCGTCTGCCATATTGAGCTAAGGCACGCAGTCTCCGTGGTCATTACATCTATGCCTATGCGAAAGTCCATGGGCAGATTCCCAACGCCGGGTCCTGCAAACTCCAGTATCTTGTTCTTCACAAAGCCGTTTTTGTACACCGCTCCGCAAAGGGCAATCGCCACATCGTGCGGCCCCACACCCCGCCCGGGCGTGCCGGTGAGATACACTAGCACCGTCTCCGGAGGCGCTATGTCATATGTGCCGCGAAGGAGCTGCTTTACAATCTCCGGCCCGCCCTCGCCTATGCCCATTGTCCCCAGCGCCCCATAGCGCGTGTGGCTGTCGGAGCCCAGTATCATCCCCCCGCAGAACGCGAGCTCCTCCCTGGCGTACTGGTGAATCACTGCGAAATTCGGCGGGACAAATATACCTCCATACTTTCTTGCCGCCGACAGTCCGAAGGCGTGGTCATCGGCGTTTATGGTCCCGCCCACCGCGCACAGGGAGTTGTGGCAGTTGGTCATCACGTATGGGACAGGAAACTCCGTGAGCCCGCTGGCCTTGGCCGTCTGGATTATGCCGACATAGGTTATGTCGTGGGATATGAGGCTGTCAAAGCGCAGCCGCAGCGATCCCCCGTCTCCCCCATCATGCTGTGAAAGTATTGCGGCGCTCATCGTCCTTCGCCGCCCCTCATCCGGAGAGACTCCGGAAAATTCCTGTGAAGGCGCTCCGTCCGACCAGAAAACGCCATTTTCATGAAGCTTTATCATAGAACCACCCCGGTTTATTATTTTAAGCGCCCCCGACAGCGTGCCTTGCCTCAGCTTAATGCGGCAACTGCCCATCCTTTAAATGCTTAAACATTATTATAATCTCGGCAGCGTGTTTTGTAAACCCTTAAAAACAGCGACTTAAAAAGCGATGTGCCTTTTCATGACACATCGCTTTATTTACCGTGGGAGCTCTCAGAGGTTTGTGTATCCCATAAGCTCTCTGTCCACCGCCCTTGCGCAGCTTATTCCCTCCTCTATTGCCCACACCACAAGGGACTGGCCCCGGCGCAGATCCCCTGCGGCGAAAAGGCCGGGGACTGCGGTGTGATAAGGCGTAGGCGCGTCCTTTGATGAGAGACCCTCCGGAGAAAACGCGCTTACAAGCCAGGGCTCCGGCCCCAGAAACCCGGCCGCAATAAGCAGCAGCTCGCAGGGCATCTCCTCCTCGCTGCCCGGTATGGCAACCATGCGCGTCCTGCCTGTGGCCTCATCACGCTCCGGTTGGAGCTTCACCGTCACGGCGCTGGACACTCTGCCCTTCTCATCCGCTCTCAGCTCCTTCACCGTTGTCTTATACACTCTCGGGTCATGGCCTGAAAGCGCTGCCGACTCCTCCTGGCCGTAGTCGGTCTTTTTTATCCTGGGCCACTGCGGCCACGGGTTTGACGGGGCCCTTGTCTCAGGCGGGCACGGCATCATCTCAAGCTGCGTCACACTCACTGCCCCCTGGCGGATGGCAGTGGCGACGCAGTCGTTCCCCGTGTCTCCGCCCCCCACAATGACCACATGGCGGCCCCCGGCCTCGTCATTACTCTCCGAATTAAGAAGGGCCTTTGTGGCACGCGTGAGATAATCCACGGCGAAACAGACGCCCTCTGCCCCCCGGCCCGGCACGGCAAGATCCCTTGGGTTCCTCGCGCCGGCGCAGAGGACAACCGCGTCATAGCAGCGCACAAGCTCCTCCGCCGGGATATCCTTTCCAATCTCAGTATTCAGCTTAAACTCAACGCCCTCCGCCTCCAGAATTGCGACCCGGCGTTCAACCACGGATTTTTCAAGCTTCATGTTCGGAATGCCGTACATCAGAAGTCCGCCCGGCCTGTCCGCCCGCTCGAACACCGTCACCAGATGTCCGCGGCTGTTAAGGCGCGATGCCGCCGCCAGCCCGGAGGGACCTGAGCCCACCACGGCAACCCGCTTGCCCGTTCTCGTCTTCGGGGGTGCGGGGACGATAAGTCCGCGCTCGAACGCCTCCTCTATTATGCCAAGCTCATTCTGACGCACGGTCACCGGGTCCCCGTGAAGTCCGCAGGTGCACGCCGCCTCGCACAGCGCCGGACAGACCCGGCCTGTGAACTCCGGGAAGGGATTCGTTTTGAGAAGCCGCGCCAGCGCGTTCCGCAGGCTCCCATTATATAGAAGGTCATTCCACTCCGGCACCAGATTCCTCAGCGGGCATCCTGTGAACATCCCGCCGAGCTCCACTCCCGACTGGCAGAAGGGCACACCGCACTCCATACATCTGGCGGCCTGGAGCCGACGCTCCTCCGCCGGCAGACGCGGGTGGAACTCATTCCAGTGGCGGATCCGCTCCTCGGGCGTCTGGGCCGGGTTCTCCCTGCGGTCGTATTCCATAAATCCTGTGGGCTTGCCCATTATTTCACACCACCCTTCCGGAGCAGCGCGAAGGCCTCCATCTCCGCTCTCTCCCTCGTCATGCCCTTCTCCTCCATCTGGGCGATGGAGCGGAGCATCTTGTCGTAGTCCCTGGGCAGTATCCGCTTGAACAGCGGCAGATACGCCTCAAAATCATCCAGTATCTCCTGCCCGCGTACAGAGCCCGTGGCCTCCACATGGCGTCTTATAAGGCCCCGCAGCTCCTCTATATCGTGCTTCTCCGTCACGGGCTCCATGGAGACCAGGGCCTTGTTGATCCTGGTGTAAAGGTCCCTGTGCTCGTCCAGGACGAAGGCCACGCCGCCCGACATCCCCGCCGCGAAGTTCTTGCCCGTCGGGCCCAGGATTACGGCGCGGCCGCCCGTCATGTACTCGCACCCGTGGTCTCCCACGCCCTCAACCACTGCCGTCGCTCCGGAGTTGCGGACGCAGAACCGCTCCCCGGCCTTCCCGGCGATGAACGCCTCCCCGGAGGTCGCGCCGTAGAGCGCCACATTGCCGATGATTATGTTGTCCGAGGCCCTGAAAACGGATTTCCTCGGCGGATAGACCGCAAGTCTCCCGCCGGACAGGCCCTTGCCGAAGTAGTCGTTGGAATCGCCCTCAAGCTCCAGGGCGACTCCCTTCGGGAGAAACGCGCCGAAGGACTGCCCGCCTCCGCCCTTGCAGTGTACGGTGATGGTCCCGTCCGGGAGAGTGGAGCCGAAGCGGCGGGTCACATCGCTCCCGAGGATTGTCCCCAGCGTTCTGTCCGTACTTGATACGTTGAGCGACACCTCCGCCTTTGAGCCATTCTGAAGGGACGTGCGCAGCTTCTTCTCCAGCACGCGCAGATCTGCCGTCTGCTCCAGGTGAAAGTCATACACATCCGCCGGATCAAAGTGCGTCTTCTCTCCCCTAGCGTACGGGTTCTCAAGTATGGCCGAGAGATCCACCGTCTCTGCCCGGTGATTCACCGCCGGGACTCTCTTTCTCAGAAGATCCGTGCGCCCCACCAGCTCATCGACCGTGCGCACTCCGAGCCTTGCCATGTACTCCCGCAGCTCCTGGGCGACAAAGCGCATGAAGTTCATTACATACTCCGGCTTCCCCGCAAACCGCTTCCTCAGCTCCGGATTCTGGGTGGCTATGCCCATGGGACATGTGTCCAGGTTGCACACCCGCATCATCACGCAGCCCATCGAGACGAGCGGAGCCGTGGCAAAGCCGAACTCCTCCGCGCCAAGCATGCAGGCAATCGCCACATCGCGCCCGGTCATCAGCTTGCCGTCAGTCTCAAGACAGACTCTGGATCTCAGTCCGTTTTCAATGAGCGTCCTGTGCGTCTCGGCAAGTCCCAGCTCCCAGGGCAGACCGGCGCTGTGTATGGAGGAGCGGGGCGCGGCCCCTGTCCCGCCGTCGTAGCCGGATATGAGCACCACCTGCGCCCCCGCCTTGGCAACACCCGCCGCAACCGTGCCGACCCCCGGCTCGCTCACAAGCTTCACGGATATTCTCGCCTCACGGTTGGCGTTCTTAAGGTCGTATATAAGCTGGTGAAGATCCTCTATGGAGTATATGTCGTGGTGCGGGGGAGGTGAGATGAGCGTCACTCCTGGCGTTGAGTGGCGGGTTCTGGCTATCCAGGGGTATACCTTCCCCGCCGGCAGGTGCCCGCCCTCGCCGGGCTTTGCGCCCTGCGCCATTTTTATCTGGAGCTCCCTTGCCGAGACGAGATACTCGCTTGTGACTCCAAAACGCCCGGACGCCACCTGCTTTATGGCGGAATTTCTCTCCGTGCCCAGGCGCTCCCGCTCCTCTCCGCCCTCGCCGGAGTTAGACTTTCCCCCCAGCGCGTTCATCGCCAGCGCAAGACACTCATGGGCCTCCTGTGAGATGGACCCGTAGCTCATGGCTCCGGTCTTGAAGCGCTTCACTATGCTCTCCACCGGCTCCACCTCGTCAAGGGGGATGGGGGTATCTTCAAACCGCATCTCCATAAGTCCCCGGAGAGTATGGGGCATCGTCTCCTCATCCACAAGCGCCGCGTACTGCTTGTATATGCCGTAATCCCCATTGCGCGTCGCCTCCTGGAGAAGGCTTATTGTCCGGGGATTGTACATGTGGTCCTCCGCGCCGGAGCGCGCCTTGTGCTCGCCTGTGGAGTCCAGCGTCGGCACTCCGCCCAGTCCCAGGGGGTCAAACGCCTTGGAGTGGTTTCTGTCCACAAGCTCCTCTATCTCCCTTAAGCCGATGCCCCCCACGCGGCTCACGGTGTTTGTGAAATACTCGTCTATGACTGTCTTTGAAATTCCCACCGCCTCAAATATCTGGGCCGACTGGTATGACTGCACCGTCGATATGCCCATCTTGGAGGCGATCTTCACAATTCCATGGAGGATCGCGGAGTTGTAGTCATCCACAGCCGCGTGGTAGTCCTTGTCCAGAAGTCCCTCGTCAATGAGCTGTCCTATCGTCTCCTGGGCAAGGTACGGGTTTATTGCCCGGGCACCGTAGCCGAGAAGGGTGGCGAAATGGTGCACATCCCTGGGCTCCGCCGACTCAAGAACTATTGACACAGCCGTGCGCTTTTTCGTCCTGACAAGGTACTGCTCCACTGCGGACACCGCCAGAAGCGACGGTATGGCCACGTGGTTCTCATCCACTCCCCGGTCTGAGAGGATGACGATGTTTGCGCCGTTTCTGTACGCCCTGTCCAGCGCCACAAAGAGGTGATCCAGCGCCCGCTTCAGAGATGTGTTCTTGTAGTACAGCAGCGACACCGTCTCCACGTGGAAGCCGGGCCTGTCCATGCAGCGTATCTTCAGAAGGTCCGTCGATGTAAGTATGGGGTTATGCACCTGAAGCACCCGCGAGTTCTCCGGCTTCTCCTCCAGAAGGTTCCCGTCATCCCCCAGATAGACCGTCGTATCGGTGACTATCTCCTCACGAAGCGCGTCTATGGGGGGATTTGTCACCTGCGCAAACAGCTGCTTGAAATAGTTAAACAGCGGCTGGTCCCTGTCGTCCAGCACCGCCAGCGGTATGTCGATCCCCATGGAGGCCGTCGGCTCGGCACCCGTTCTCGCCATTGGCAGAATGGCGTCCTTCACGTCCTCCCACGTGTACCCGAACGCCCGCTGGAGTCTCACACGCATCTCCGGCGTGGCCATCTCCACCTTGTGGTTGGGTATGGGCAGATCGGCGAGGTGTATGAGGTTCCCGTCCAGCCACTCCCCATAGGGCTGACGCGTGGCATACCTCTCCTTGAGCTCCCCGTCAGGTATGACCCGCCCCTCCACCGTATCCACCAGCAGCATCTTCCCCGGCTCCAGGCGCGACTTCTGCAATATGTGCTCAGGGGGTATGTCGAGAACGCCCACCTCCGAGGCCAGAATAAGTCTCCCGTCGTCGGTTATGTAGTATCTTGCGGGACGAAGCCCGTTCCTGTCCAGTGTCGCTCCGACCTCGTCGCCGTCTGAAAAGAGTATCGCCGCCGGCCCGTCCCACGGCTCCATGAGGATGGCGTAGTACTGGTACAGATCCTTTCTGCTCTGGGGCATGTTCCGATCCCCCTGCCAGGGCTCCGGGATCATGGTCATCACCGCCAGGGGCAGCTCCATTCCCGACATCATCAGAAACTCCAGCGCGTTGTCAAGCATGGCGGAGTCCGACCCCTCCACATTCACCACCGGGAGTATCTTGTCCATCTCCCGCTCAATAAGCGGTGAGGACATGGTCTCCTCCCGCGCCAGCATGCGGTCTATGTTCCCGCGTATGGTGTTGATCTCCCCGTTGTGCAGCAGCAGCCTGTTTGGATGCGCCCTCTCCCAGCTGGGGTTGGTGTTGGTGGAAAAGCGCGAGTGGACCAGCGCGATGGCGCTCTCATAGTCGGGGTCCCGCAGATCGCTGTAGAACTTCCGCAGCTGTCCCACAAGGAACATCCCCTTGTACACTATTGTCCGGCTCGACATGGAGACCACATAGGTGTCTGTGCTGGACTGCTCAAAGACCCTTCTTGCCACATAGAGCCGCCTGTCAAAGGCGATCCCCCGCTCCACCCCGGCCGGCCTTGCGAGAAACGCCTGTTCTATACACGGCATCTTCGCAAGGGCCTTGTTGCCCAGGGTGTCCGGACACACGGGGACCTTGCGCCAGCCCAGGAACTTAAGGCCCTCCTTTTCGGCGATTATCTCAAACATCTTCTTCGCCTGGAGACGCTTAAGGCGGTCCTGGGGGAAGAAGAACATCCCCACCCCGTAGTCCCGCTCGCCCCCAAGCTCAATCCCAAGCTCCGAGGCCGCCTTGAGGAAGAACCGGTGGGATATCTGAAGCAGAATTCCAACCCCGTCGCCGGTCCTGCCCTCGGCGTCCTTCCCGGCGCGGTGCTCAAGCTTCTCCACTATCTTCAGGGCATCATCCACCGTCCGGTGGCTCTTCCGGCCCTTCACATCCACCACAGCGCCTATCCCGCAGGCGTCATGCTCAAAGGGCGAATACCCCTCGCTGCGCCAGTCCGCTTCCATTGCCATGCCCCCTTTTAAAGCTGTAAGGGACATTATAAGGCCAATATTGCCGCTTTGTCAAGAGAAAGCGAATAAAATATCATATCTTTCTTTCATATTTTTTCTGCTATACTGAAAAAATCCCTAAAAAAATCCCGAAAATGAAATTTTCTATTGTTCAACTTTCAAAATCATATTTATACCCATTGACAATAAAAGAAGGTGGTCTTATAATACGCCCATGGGCGGGGGCTTTTGCGCCGCCGTTAATCTGAAGGAAGCAGGTGATACATATGGAAGATAAGCGCGGGAGTGTCCCGAAGCTGTTCGCCAGCTGCGTTTTTAACGAGGACGTGATGCAGGAGAGGCTGCCCAAGGACGTATACAAATCGCTGAGGAAGACCATAGACGAGGGCAAGGATCTGGACCTTAACGTGGCAAACGCCGTGGCGAGCGCCATGAAGGACTGGGCGCTTGAGCTTGGCGCGACGCACTTCACCCACTGGTTCCAGCCCTTGAGCGGAGTCACTGCGGAGAAGCACGACAGCTTCATCTCCCCCACCTCAGACGGGCGCGTCATCATGCAGTTCTCCGGCAAGGAGCTGATACGCGGCGAGCCTGACGCTTCCTCCTTCCCCTCCGGCGGACTAAGGGCGACGTTTGAGGCGCGTGGCTACACCGCCTGGGACCCCACCTCCTATGCCTTTGTGAAGGGCGGTTCGCTGTACATACCGACGGCATTCTGTTCCTACTC
>CAYPMJ010000071.1:0-10165 GCA_964411785.1 uncultured Oscillospiraceae bacterium | reverse complement strand
GGCATGACCTGCCTCATGGGTTACAACCTCCACGTCGCCCTGAGTGCCGTTGAAATTGGCAAAGATAAATGGAACCTCGTAGTCCGGGAGTCCTGTGCAGTAGCCTCCGGACTGCTTTCCCTTGGTGGAAAATACGTCCATCAGCTCATCATCCAGCATTTTATTGAAGAACTCGCTTGTTTCCGGCGAAAGCTCATCATAGAATTTCTTTCCTGCGGCAAGAATATCATCAGGAGTCCCAACCGGCTTTGGATTGCCGGACCGGAACTCCAGAGCACAGTCGGCGAAACTCATGGGATACTCTTTGCCAATGCGCCTCGCCTGGCGACGGAAAATGGCGTCTGCCACCGGAACCAGGTACTTCTGGACTGCAAAGCGGAACTTCTCAACATCTTCCTTCGTGTAGCAGTTGCGGCCCATCCTGTAGTAACCCAGAGTGGTATAGCCCTCATACCCCATTTTTCTGCCCATGGTGTCACGGAGCTTTACAAGGCGATCGTATATATCGTCAAGCTTCGCCTGATTATCCTTGTACCACTTCCCCTCAGCTTTCCAAGCTGCAAGCCTCCGTCTGTCATCAGGTGAGTTCTTCATTGGGGTAAGCTGGGATAGCGTGTAGTTTTTCCCCTCAAAGGGTATCTGTGCTGAAGCAAGCAGCTTCTCGTACTCGGTAGTAAGCTCGTTCTCCTGTTGCATCTCCGGGACGATCTCTGGAGAAAATGACTTCAAAGCCAGCTCTGCATTCACAAACATAAGGTCGCCGTACTCGTCTGAAAAATCCTTCCGATAGGGGGACTTGAGCATCGCCATTGTCCACCGCTGGCCGTATTCCTGGAGCTCCGGACCAACTCTATCCCAATACTTCATCTCTCCATCGTAAAATTCATCCCTTGTGTCGATACTATGCCGTATACTGGCAAGGGTGACCTGTGTCCTGAAATGCTTCATTATCTCCTCATGGTGTAGGAAAACCTTCTTCGCCTCATCATAGCTGGAAGCATTGTCCAATGCCTCTACATCGGCGCAGAGGCTCTCTTTCAGAGTCTCAACATCAGGGCGTGCGTATTTCATCTGTGAAAATTTCAATTTTATTCCTCCCCGTAGAATTCTCCTGCACTATTATACATAATGACTTCGGTATTTTCAAGTGCCCCGCGGGTTTTTTCCGGAACTTCCTTTTTGGGCACTGATTCTCTCGTTGCTCTGCTGAATGCAGTTTTCCTGCAAAACTCTGCTTTCTGAATTGCCGTCCTTCTCGTCACAACTTTTTCCGTGCTGTTTTAAGTTCATTTCTGCAAATCCGGCAAGATGAGGTGTCAGGTACTGCGATACAAAATCAATCAGGCAACGTTTAGCCACTCGCAAGGCTCCTTAAAAGGGAGAGCACTGCTGCTCCGTAAAAATATGTGGCAAAACCACTGGAAATATGATATACTTAACCTAAGGTCATCAGATCGCAGACTGAATCTGGCGAGAGGCAGTTCAAGTCCTGACTCCTGCATTGAGTGCGGTAATCCGGTTATCTGGTGCGAAAACAGGTTTCAAGACCTGGTTAAATACTCCCGATGCCCCTGTAAACTTATGTACTATGGAGGATCACCATGCTCGATCTCTTATCGGATGCCTTTCTCGACCTTGCCAAGCTTCTCCCCTATCTCTTCGTCACGTATCTTCTGCTGGAGTGGATTGAAAAGAGAGCTGAAGATGGGTCTGTAAAGCTTGTACGACGCTCGGGTCCATGGGGGCCCGTGCTGGGCGCAGTGACAGGGATAATTCCCCAGTGCGGCTTTTCAGCCTCAGCTGCTAACCTCTTCGCGCAGAGGCTCATTTCCGCCGGGACTCTGCTGGCGGTTTTCCTCTCCACCTCGGATGAGATGCTCCCAATACTTATCTCCCGCGCGGTGGGCGCAGGGACTATCCTCAAAATTCTGGGCACCAAACTGCTGTCTGGTCTCCTTGTTGGACTTCTCGCGGACAGGGTACTTCACCTGTGCCAACACAGGGATGAGAAAGTGGACCTCCATGAGATATGTGTCCGCGATCACTGCCACTGTGAAGAGAAGGGCGTTCTTATCTCTGCGCTGCTTCACACCCTGCAAATTGCCGGGTTTGTGCTGGTGATTAATCTGGCGTTAAACCTTCTCATACACTTTGTGGGGGAGGATCGTCTTTCGTCGCTCATTTTGAACAGACCCGTTCTGGGTCCGCTGCTTTCGGCACTTGTAGGGCTCATCCCCAACTGTGCGTCCTCCATCATCATAACGGAACTGTATCTCTCCAACGCAATGAGCACAGGAGCGATGCTGTCAGGTCTGCTGACTGCATCTGGGGTAGGCCTTCTGGTTCTCTTCCGTATTAACCGCCATGCGATGCGGGATAACTTCAAAATTCTTGCCGCACTGTATGTTTCCGGAGCTGCGATCGGGATCGCTTTTGATCTGCTTCACATCTCCTTCTGACGTCTCTAATAAGCAAAACCGACGGATTTATTCAAACTGTGCCGGCAGCAGACAAGGCAGACTGTATTTGCAAGACAATAAACCGCGTTTTTCCTGAACAGGCGCAACTTTGCCTGTCCCTGAAAAACGCGGTCTTCTCGTTGTCGGCACCCACCAGTCGCTCAGCTTCGAGCTGGCAGAATCAACCTGTTGTGCCCTTTTCCGACAGAGCTAAAATGCTGTACGGTGGAGTGGCTCATAATATCTGAAGGTGGTTGTCAATGAGCCCTCCGCCAAAGATGCCGGTCTCTTCTACTTGATAATCATTTTTGCCAGATTCAGTGCCGCGCGGACGGTTTCATCCATGTAGTAGTAGTGAAAACTTCCAAGACGTCCGCAGAAAATCACATCCAGCTGTGTCACGGCCAGAGCCTTGTAGGCATTGAACAGCTTCTGGTTTGCTTCGTTATTTACCGGGTAACATGGCTCCATCCCCGCTGTCCATTTAGCCGGATACTCCTTTGTGACCACCGTCTTGGGCTGATTTCCAAACTGGAAATGCTTGTGCTCTATTGTGCGAATATATGGGGTGTCGCGGTCAACATGCTCCATTATCGCCGTACCCTGGTAATTTGGAATGTCCAGCACATCCGTCTTATATAGAGAAGTCCGATACTCCAGCATTCCACGCTTGAAACGAAAGTACTCATCTATCATGCCTGTGTAGATTGTCTTCTCAGCGATGCCCGGGTTCGCTCTCCCAAATGCAAGATACTCCGTCCCGAGCATAACTTCACACCCCGCAAGCATACGTTTAATCATCACGTCATATCCCTCCATAGGTATGCCTTGGAAGGGCGTGTTATAAAATCTGTTGTCAAACACAAATCGTAATGGTTGAATATTGTCGGGGGACGGCGGCAGCTCAGAACATGGCACGCCTAAGCTCTTCTCTATGAATGGCTTCAGAAAAAGCTCGTAAAGCTCACGTCCTGCAGTCTTGAGGCACAACTCCTCCATATTCTTCGGTACCCCTATATTTTCCCTCGCAATCTGACCTTTAATCTTTTCCATGGCCTCAGCGGGCGTCCTTGTCCCCCACAGTCTCGCAAAGGTATTCATATTAAATGGCAAATTAAAAACTCCTTCGCTGCACATTGCCATCGGTGAATATATGTAATTGTTGAACCTGGCAAACCGATTCACATAATCCCAGATCTCCCGGTCCTCAGTATGGAAAATATGTGGTCCATATTTATAGACCTGTATATCCTCGAGCATGTCACAGTGCGCAATCCCTGCCACATGGCTGCGCCGGTCAATAACAAGACATCTCTTTCCCTTCTCCGCGGCCTGCTGGGCGAACACACTGCCAAAAAGGCCGGCCCCTACTATCAAGTAATGATACTTTGCCATTGCTTCACTACCACCTGCACTCAGTTTTTTGGGCACAAGCCGCTCCTGCCAGTACACAAACATACTTGCAGGTAAGCGGCACTCATGTCCATTATCGTTTGCTTAAGCTTTTTGAAATGTCATGGTCGATCTTCTGAATTAATAAACACTGTCTTCCTTATATAGCGATATATGCGTATATTGAATCATTCAGCAAGCACTTTATACCTCCTAAACCTTATCCCCGGGCATGCCCTCGTTTCTGAGTTTCTCTCCCTCCCTGTCCATCGTTTGAATAAGGCGGTATTCAAACTCCCGCCGCTCCTTGAGACGTATCGCATCCAGGACCATCCCGCTGTAAAAGGAGATGATACCTGCCATGCCGACAAATCCGCAGACAATCAGTGTTGGAAAATGCTCCACAAGTCCTGTCTGACCATATGGTATCAGCACCTCCGGTATAAACACGGCAACTGCTATTATAATCAGCACCAGAGCCAGCGCAGAAAAGAATTGAAACGGGCGATAATTGCGGAAAAGGTTGAATATGGTCATAAGCACCTTGCGCCCGTCGGTCAAGGTATTGAGTTTGGATTCGCTGCCTTCCGGACGGTCCCGGTAATTGACTATGAAGTTCTCAATAGACATATTCATAGAGATTGCGTGGATAGTCATCTCTGTTTCTATCTCAAATCCCCTTGAAAGAACAGGGAAAGTCTTGACAAATCTGTAGCTGAAAGCTCTGTAGCCCGTCATGATATCCTTTACACTGCTGTCGAAAATGCAATTGACACAGCCTCGAACCAGAGAATTTCCGAAGTTATGGAATAGCCGCTTGTTTTCCTGGAAATAAGTGGAGCTCAGTCTGTCTCCAACCACCATATCAGTATTTTTTTCCAGAACAAGAGCTGCCATTTCAGCAGCGCTCTCCGCTGGATAGGTGTCATCCCCATCTGTGAGAACATAACACTGCGCATCTATCTCCTGAAACATTCGCCGCACCACATTGCCCTTGCCCTGGCAATACTCATGACGCACCACGGCCCCGGCAGCGCCGGCAATATCCCCTGTACCATCTTTGGAGTTGTTGTCGTATACATATATGACAGCATCAGGCAGCGCGTGACGGAAATCCTCAACCACCTTCCGGATGGTCTGTGCCTCATTATAGCATGGGATCAGAACTGCGACCTTATCCATCTATTTTCCTCCCTCCCCGCTCCCTGCATCACGCCGAAAGACAAAAAGCTTGCTTATAATGTAGTTTGCCAATATTACAATAATCTGTGCCACTATCTTAACCGGCATGCTGGGATAGTGCAGCCAGGTTATGAACACCGCAAGGATTGCTTCCTCCATAACAAGAGTGACTGCTCTCCCACCAAAGAAGGACAACAGCTGTCTCCAGAACGCCTGTTTTGAAGTTGTTGGCGCCGAAAAAACCCACACGCGGTTAGTCAGGAATGCGAAGCTCACCGCCAGAACCCACGAGACAGCGTTTGCAGACAACTCCCCCATTTTCAGCCAGAGGTTCAGAGCAGCAAAGCTTCCAACACCAACAGCAAAGGTAAGCCCTCCAAAAAACAGGTACAACAGGACCTCCCTGTGCGCTCTATAAAACGGCTCAAATAATCTGAGAACCGGCAGTGTCATAAGCCTGTCGAAGATATCCCCCGGACCATCTGTCATTATTCATCACGCTCCTTCGTTGGCGAACCGTCAAAGAGCCACTCCTCCAACCTGTCGTCCAGCAAGCTGCCAAGCGCTCCTTCATTGTCAAGATACCACTTAACAGTCTCTCCAAGAAGATTGTCAAAATCGGATCCAGTCTTCCAGCCCAGCTCGCGCCTTATTTTTGAGCTGTCTATGGCGTATCGGCGGTCATGACCGGGCCTGTCCCGCACAAAGGCAAGCCTTGCCTCAGGCTTTCCCATAATATTGAGAATTCTTTTCGTCAGATCCAGGTTCTGAAGCTCCGTGCCTCCACCAATGTTGTATATCTCCCCGATCGTACCCTTTTTCAAAACCAGCCGGATCGCCTCGCAGTGATCCTCCACATATAGCCAATCCCTCACCTGCTTTCCGTCCCCATAGATGGGAATTGGTTTATCTGATGCAGCATTTAGAATAATCCTCGGTATCATTTTCTCCGGGTGCTGGCGCGGGCCAAAGTTATTAGAGCAACGCGTTATATTTACCGGGAGCCCGTATGTACGGTTATAAGCCCTTGCCAGCATATCCGCACCGGCCTTCGATGCAGCGTATGGGCTGCTTGGCGAAATGGGAGACTCCTCCGTAAAAGAGCCACGATCTCCCAAAGAACCATATACCTCGTCAGTAGATATCTGAAGGAATCGAACGCCATCCCGGAAGGCGCGGGAACCTGGATCATCCGGCTTCAGCTTCCAGAGACGGGTCGCTGCTTCCAGGAGCACTCCAGTTCCAAGAACGTTGGTCGTCAGGAAGACCTCTGGCCCGCTGATGCTTCGGTCAACGTGTGTCTCGGCAGCAAAATTCACTATTGTGTCAATACCGAACCCGCATATTAAATCCTCCACCAGCTTTTTGTCCCGTATGTCACCTTTTACGAAGCTGTACCTGCTGTCACGTTCCACCTCCTGGAGATTCCGGAGGTTTCCGGCGTATGTGAGAAGATCAAGATTTACAAGCCTCACGTTATCTTCACGCTTCAGAAGATACTGAATAAAATTTGATCCAATAAAACCAGCTCCACCGGTAACAAGAATGTTCTGCATTTTACATCTCCCCTCCCCCCTGGCGCTGCTCATATTTCTTCAACTGCCACACGCCTCAGGTACTGACCGTACTCAGTCTGAAGCAGGGGCTCAGCCAGACGCATAAGCTGTGCGCGGTCTATAAAGCCTCTTCTATAGGCGATCTCCTCTATACAGGCAATGTAGAGCCCCTGCCGCCTCTGCATGATGCTGACAAACTGTGAAGCCTCCTGAAGTCCCTCGCTGGTGCCTGTATCCAACCATGCCAACCCGCGGAATAGCCGCACCGCGTGAAGCTGCCCCCGCCGCAGATATTCGTTGTTCACAGCCGTTATCTCGAGCTCCCCCCTCTCCGACGGGACTATTGACTTGGCTATGTCCACTGCCTGACAGTCATAAAAGTAAAGTCCCGGGACGGCGAGATTGGAGCGCGGCCTCATCGGCTTTTCCTCAAGTGACAGCACCACCCCGGTTCTGTCCAGTTCCACTACGCCAAAACTTGACGGATCCCGCACAGGGTATCCGAATATAACTGCCCCGGTCTCTACGGCAGCAGCTTCATTAAGAATTCCTGACAGGGCGCTGCTGTAGAAGATATTGTCCCCCAGCACCAACACACATCTTTCACCTCCCAGAAATTCCTCACCAATAATCAGCGCCTCAGCTATGCCTCTTGGAACCCGCTGCACTGCATAGGTGAAGCTCATTCCAAGGTCAGTCCCATCGCCCAGAAGTTCCTGGAAACTGACAATATCCCTGGGCGTGCTTATAATGAGGACCTCCCTTATCCCCGCCAGCATAAGCGTGGACAGAGGATAATATATCATCGGCTTATCATAGACCGGCAGCAGCTGCTTTGAGACACATTTTGTAACAGGGTATAGCCGCGTTCCGGCCCCACCTGCCATAAGTATACCCTTCATATAATACCCCCGTAAAAGAGGCGACGCCTCCCTCATTCAACCTGTGCTCAAAATGTTGTCCATAAGTACAGCCTGCTGACGAATCGCCTCATTTTCAATCGTACAGCCTGTCTGGACGCTGTATATGAACGACTCTATGGAACGGAGAAAAGCGTTATCTGGCGGAAGTGTCATCGGCGAGTCATTGATGTATACGACCGGGGAGAAATCGGGAGGCGCGGTGAAGATACGCGGCGCACGCAGGACTCCGCTGCTGCCCCATACCTCCAGTTCACAGCGGTAGCTGTTATCCATACCGAAGGCTGTCTGCGCACAAAGTCCGTCTCTGTTTGTCAGGACTGCGCTGCCATATATATCCACCTCAAAACCCTCAGGTCTTACCAATTTTGCCTGGCAAACCTTCGTTGATTCACCCAGAAGCTCTCTGGACAGCCTCACGGCGTATCCACCGCAGTCCAGAGCCGCGCCGCCACCCAGCTCCCTGGAATAACGAATGTCGTTCTCCGGTCTCGGTGGGAAGCCGAAAGAAATACGCACCAGACGTAATTCACCGACAACCCCTTCCGCCAGCAATTCTCTGATTTTCTGCAGTTGACTGTGATACAGAAACATATAGTTCTCATGAACCACAAGTCCTTTTTCTGCAGCAAGGCAGAGGAGTTCATCTGTCAGTGATGCACTCACCGTAAATGGCTTCTCCATGAAAACATGTTTACCCGCATTGAGCACCTTGATTCCCCACTGGTAATGAAGCGCCGGAGGCAGTGCCACATACACAGCTCTGACCTCATGATCTGCCAGTAATTCCTCATAGGAATCATAACATTTTCCGCCAAATGCCTCTCGAAACGAATTGGCCTTCCAGACGCTGCGTGTCCCGACGCCCACATACTCTGCCTTGTCGCAGAGTCTCAGTGCTGGAATAAACCGTCGAAACGCCACATCCGCCCCACCTAGTACACCGAATTTAATCATATGCTCCCCTTATCCAAGCAAATCTTCCCCGCATCCTCTAAAGACAGCAGAAGCGTAAGAAGATTTCTAAGCTGTATATTCACAGCTCCGCCGGACTGAACCAGGCGATTCAGCGTGCTGTACTCCATCAGAGCACAATCCTCAGGAAGTGGTGGAAGATCGGTCTCATCTACCGACAACAAAACATTTCTGTTTTCTTCCTGGTAAAACCGTCCCCCCTCCTCCGAGAGAAGAACATCCCTTAAAACGCCATGTCCGCTTTTCATCCGCTCCTCCACCAGTCTGGACACTGCATCCTGCGGTTCCCATGTAACTCTGACCGGCTCTCTTTGAATCGTTGGCCCGAATTCAACTCCGTCCCTTGAACCAGGCTCTGCGGTCAGCCGCACAAGATACCTTGGCCGTTCCCCGCAGCACTGTACCAGAGCCAGTGTTCCCCACCCAACCGGGGCAGCCAACGGCTGCGTCCACTGATGCACTTCTCTCCCTTCCGCCGTTACCTGACAGAAAATAATCTTAAACGGGGCCGGCTTAAGGCACGACAACTCCGTATCTGTCAAGCTCCATTCAGGGAGCTTCCAAAGCGGTATAAGACGCGCTGGGGTATCCTTCAGCATCTTGTAGCTGTTCAAAAGTCCATACGCATTGTCAAACTCCCGGGAGTTGTCATCCCCGCACCTTAAAGCCGCTCCAAGCTCCCAGAACGGTATGCAGGAAAGGACCGTGCGCAAGTCCATATTTACCAGGTTGTCGCATCTAAGAAAACCGGCCAGCTGCCGCAGCGTCATCCACCTGTGGGTGGCAAGCTCCGGCGCATCCTCCACCCGCAGAATCATATTTCGATTGCGCTTCATGTAAAATCGCGCAGCCTGTTCCGACTGGAGCTGATCCGCAACGGTTTCGCATCGGTCCGGGCTGCGAAAATACTGCAGGTATGGCGGTTCCGCTCCGCCGTGGCGACAGGTAAAATTGCTGCGAGTGGCCTGGAGCGTGGGCGAGAGCTGAAGCAGCTTCACATTCCCCGGCTCCGCCTTGGCCTGTATAAGGAAGTGCATGACGCCATCTATCTCACGGCACAGAAGTCCAAGAAAGCCTATCTCATCCTGAACTATGACAGGCTGCCTCACAGTCTCCCCACCTGGGAACTTCTTCTCTATACCGGTTATGGAAAAAAAGCTCCCATCCCTGTTGCGTATACTTCCGTGCTCCCGGTCGTAAAACCAGGGCGCAGACTGGGAGAGAGTTATCCGCCGCACTTCCATTTTCGTCTCACTGTCCCGTGTGCTAAACCAGTCTGCAAGCTCATCGTCGGAGTGCAGAGAGGTTTCAGCGGAAAGGCTCTCATATATAGCCCGCAGCGTTTCACTCACCCGCGACGTCCCCCTCTCCCCTGACAAAACCCAGTCAGGACATCTTTCGCTGAAATATAACTCATGTCGTTTTGCCCCCATCAGGGAGTATTGGAAAAATGCACCACTATTACACCGTTGTACATAACGACTGATCCAGGCAGGGGATAGCACGGCAACGACGTTATCTCTGACTCCGTCAACAATGCGCGGCTCTCATCTGCAGTGAGGAACGTGCCGCCGTAGCCCACCCATGTTCGGAAGAAGGTTTCCCTCGACCAGTCATTTGAGATAGCTGCCTGGACAAACTCCACTGCGGAGGTGCTGTTCAGTTCCGTCCTCTTAAATGA
>CAYPMJ010000070.1:0-10220 GCA_964411785.1 uncultured Oscillospiraceae bacterium | reverse complement strand
ACAATATGCGGACCATGGAGTACCAGCAGGAGCAGAAGCAGCGGGAGAAATCGCTGGAGACGATGGAGGTCTATGCCCCTATAGCGCACAGGCTGGGCATGTCCGTGGTGCAGTGCGAGCTGGAGGATCTGGCTCTGCGGTATCTTGACCCTGTGGGGTATCAGGAGATAAGCGACGGCCTTGAGCGCCAGAAGAAGGAAAACAAGGGCTTTATAGACCGGATCGCCTCCACTATTGAGAAGCGCGTCAGGGAGGCCGGCATAGAGGCCACCGTCACCCACCGCACAAAGCACATCTACAGTATCTACAGGAAGATGTACAGCCAGAACAAGGAGCTCTCCGAGATAATGGATGTGTACGCCTTCCGTGTGATTGTAAACGACATAGCCGACTGCTACAACGTCTTAGGCTGCATACACGAGCTCTACCACCCTGTCCCCGGGCGCTTCAAGGACTATATAAGCACGCCCAAGCGGAACAGATATCAGTCCATCCACACCACCGTCATCGGCAGCGAGGGCATCCCCTTCGAGGTGCAGATACGCACCTGGGAGATGCACCGCACAGCCGAATTCGGCATAGCCGCCCACTGGAAATACAAGGAGGGCATACAGGGCCGCGCCGACGAGGAGAAGTTTGCGTGGATACGGAATCTTCTGGAGAGCCAGCAGGAGTCTGACGCCCAGGACTTCTACAGCTCGCTGAAAATGGAGATGTTCTCAGACGAGGTCTTCGTCTTCACCCCCAAGGGCGACGTCAGAAGTCTGCCCGCGGGCTCCACGCCCATTGACTTTGCCTACAACATCCACTCCGTCATCGGAAACCGTATGACCTGCGCCAAGGTAAACGGCCGGATCGTGCCCTTTTCCCACGTGCTTCAGAACGGGGACGTGGTGGAGATTATCACCTCCAACACCTCCAAGGGGCCCAGCCGCGACTGGCTGTCCCTGGTGAAAAGCTCCGAGGCGCGCAACAAGATACGTCAGTGGTTCAAGAAGGAAAAGCGCGACGAGAACATAGTCAGCGGCAAAGCCGCCTTTGAGGCGGAAATGCGCCGCCAGGGCGTACCCATGACAGCCATGTCGGACGAAAGAGTTCTCACCCACCTTCTCAAGCATTTTTCAGCCGCCTCCATCGACGATCTCTACGCGGCCATAGGCTATGGGGGATTGTCCTCACAGAAGCTTGTGAACCGTGTGCGTGATGAGCTGCGTGTCCTTGAAAAGACGGATCGCGAGCTGGGCGAGCACCCGGTCTGGAGCGGAGTAAAGCCGGCGAAGGCCGTACACGGCATAATCGTGGAGGGTGTCGACAATGTGCTGGTCAAATTCTCACACTGCTGCATGCCGGTGCCCGGTGACGGAATAGTTGGCTTTGTGACCCGGGGCTACGGCGTCTCCATACACAGGACCGACTGTAAAAATTACGTCGCGGCCTGTGAGTCGGGCCGGGACAGGGACAGGTGGATAAACGTCCACTGGGAGGCCGAGACGACGGAGCAGTATCAGACGGGTCTCGCCATAACCGCCGACGAGAGGAACGGACTTGTCATGGATATCGCCACGGTGCTGAACTCCCTTAAGGTCAAGGTTGACGCTCTCACAGGCCGTGACCTGGGTGACGGTATGGCGTCGGTGTTCATAACAATCGAGGTCCACGACAGAAAGGAGCTGGGCACCGCCATCTCCCGTCTTCTCTCCGTGCGGGGCGTAAAGGAGGTCCGCCGCCATGGGACATAAGGAGCGGCAGCAGTAAGTGAGGGAGTATTGAAATGAGAGCTGTAGTGACACGTGTGACCGGCGCCTCGGTGACCGTCGGCGGGGAGACGGCGGGACGCATCGGAAGGGGCTTTCTTGTGCTTCTCGGCGTCCACCGGGACGACACCGAAGAGGATGCCGTCAGAGCCGCCGACAGGGTGTGCGGCCTCAGGGTTTTCGAGGACGGGGACGGAAGGATGAACCTCAATCTGGCGTCAGTGGGCGGCTCCATACTGGTGGTGAGTCAGTTCACCCTCTTTGCCGACGTAGGGAGCCGCCGCCCGGGCTTTACTCAGGCCGCCCGTCCGGAGCAGGCTGTGCCGCTCTATGAGCGTTTCATGGACGAGTGCCGGTCCAGGGGGTTTGATGTGGCCCACGGCGTCTTCGGAGCCGACATGCAGGTGATGTCGGTGAACGACGGGCCCGTCACAATACTCATTGACACGATGACAATGCGGAAATAAACGTTCTGCGGCCTGGCCGCTGAATCTGATATAAGGAGTACGCCATGCTGATAAAATGCATCCCGGTTGGCAACATGGAGGAGAACTGCTATGTGGTCACCGACGAGGAGACGCTCCAGTGCGCGGTCATAGATCCGGGCGATGAGTCCAACACGATCCTTGACTACCTGGAGGACACCGGGCTTAAGGTCCGGGCCATATTGCTGACCCACGGTCACTTTGACCACACAGGCGCCGTGGAGGCCGTGGTTGAGGAGACAGGCGCGCCCGTGTGGATAAACCGCGCCGACACGACAGATCATATGGAGCAGTTCAGATATAACGCCCCTGCCGGAACGCACTTCTACTCCGACGGCGACGTAATCGAGGTGGGTGCGCTTAAATTCCGGGTGATGGAGACTCCGGGCCACTCAAAGGGCTCCGTCACGTTAAAATGCGGTGAGGCGCTCTTCACCGGCGATACGCTCTTTGCCGGGAGCTGCGGCAGGACGGATCTGCCCGGAGGGGACATAGATGAGCTCATGTCCTCCCTGCGCCGCCTTGGGGATCTGCCCGGAAATTACGAGGTGTGGCCCGGGCATATGGACCCCACCACCCTGGACGTGGAAAAGGCCTCAAACCGCTATATGCGGATGGCGAGGAGCAGATGAAGCTCTATCTCACAGGTCACGACTATAAATACGCAGCGGAGCAGATAATGATGGCCCTTCTGCCAGCTCGCCCTGAGTACTCCCCGGACCCCCCTCGAAGCGGGGATGACTGGGCATCCGTCACGCTTAAACGTGATGTCGGCATGGTCAGCGCCGTGACGGAGCTTGTCTATGGCGGAAGGGTCTCGGAAGGTCAGGCCGAGGTGAGCAGGTCGCTTTGTGTGGACGCGCTCTCCACCGCCAGGGAGGAGCAGAAGATAATAAAGCTCTCCTTTTTCAGGGCCGCACTTCCTCTGCTCCCGGAAAAGCCGGTCTGGGGGGCGCTCACCGGCATAAGGCCGGGAGTGCTGGCAAGGCGGCTTCTTGAGGCGGGCGCTGAGGACCGGGATGTCATAGAGACGTTCACCGGTGAATATCTTGTCCGTGAGGACAGGGCCCGGCTCTGTCTTGAGACCGCCCACGCCTCCCTTCGCGTTCGCCGTGCGCTGGACATGAGTGACATTGCCCTCTATATAGGCATACCCTTCTGTCCCACACGCTGCGCCTATTGCAGCTTCGTAAGTCAGAGCGTTGAGAAGTCCATGGCGCTCATCCCTCCGTTTCTTGACGCGCTGGAGCGGGAGATCAGGGCCATGGGGGAGCTTGCATGTAAGCTGCAGCTTCGGGTGATAGCCGTGTATATTGGCGGCGGCACTCCGACTAGCCTGTCGGCGGAGCAGCTGTCCCGGATCCTTGCCGCACTGGAAAACAGCTTTGACCTGTCCGGGTGCCGGGAGTTTACCGTGGAGGCCGGCAGACCGGACACCATCACGGCAGAGAAGCTGCTCTCTTTAAAGGGCCTGGCGACCCGGGTCTCCATAAACCCGCAGTCAATGTCCGACCGGGTTCTCCGTGCCATTGGCCGCCGGCACACAGCTGAGGATATCCGCACGGCGTTTGCCCTTGCCCGTGAAATTCTCAGCACAGACATAAACATGGATATTATTGCCGGTCTGCCTCAGGACACGCCTGAGACATTCGGGCGTACGGTCGAAGAGCTCATCGGCCTGTGTCCTGAGAATATCACTGTCCACACCCTTGCTCTCAAGCGCGGCACGCGGATAACCCTGGAGGACACGGAAAGGCCGGGGAAGATTGAGGTTGAACGTATGCTGGACTCAGCCTCAGCGCTTCTGAGGAGGGCCGGATACACCCCCTATTACCTCTACAGGCAGAAATTCATGTCCGGCGGCTTTGAGAACGTGGGCTGGGCAAAGCCGGGTCATGAGAGTCTCTACAACATCCTCATAATGGAGGAGCTTTGTACAATACTCGCCATGGGCGCGGGAGGCTCCACAAAGCTTGTGGACCTTGAGCGCGGCAGAATAAGGCGGATATTCAACCCCAAGTACCCCAGAGAGTATATTGAGGAGCTGGACCGTGTGATGGGAGCCAAATCAGATGCGGCTGTCCGGTTCCACGCTGAAAAATGTGATATGGAGGAAGACCATGACGTACAATCTGACCGAGCTTAATGAGAGAGCTCTGTCCGACCCTGAGCAGCTAATACGTGACGGCGACGCAAGCTACGCCCGCCGCGTGTGCGAGGCCGCCGATATAATAGCCGGGAACCTGAGCATCTCGCCTGTTGTACTGCTCTCAGGGCCGAGCGGCGCGGGCAAGACCACCACCGCAAAGCGCATTGAGGACGAGCTTGAAAAGCGCGGCATAAACACCTATACCGTCTCCATGGACAACTATTTCAGGACATTGAACCTTGCAACCTGTCCCCGCACGCCCGAGGGGGAGGTCGACTACGAGTCTCCGCAGCTGCTTGACATGGACCTTTTAAACGAGCACTTCGCAAAGCTCTCCCGCGGTGAGGAGATACATGTCCCCTATTTCATGTTCACCCGCCAGAAACGCAGCGCCAGTCAGTTCACCCCGATGCACCTCAAGGCCAACGAGGTGGCGATATTTGAGGGCATACACGCGCTCAATGACATCATAACGGACCAGAACCCCGGTGCGATGACGCTGTATATAAGCGCGACAGCTGAGACTGTGTTTCCGGACGGCTCAGTCATGAAGCCGGAATGGACGCGGCTTGTGCGGCGCGTGGTGCGGGACAACAACTTCCGCGGCGCTGACGCGGCCTACACGCTTAACCTGTGGGCAAACGTAATGCGCGGCGAGAGGGCGCATATCACTCCGTTCATAAAGAAGGCGAAGCTCAAGCTGGACTCCTCCCTGGCCTATGAGCTGCCGGTGCTGGCGTCCCACGCGCTGCCGCTGCTCCGCACGCTCACTGAGGGCAGGGCAGGCTTTGAGGAGGTCCGCGAAATCATACCCCTTCTTGAGCAGTATGTGCCTGTGGATGAATCGCTGGTGCCGCCAAACTCGCTGCTGCGGGAGTTCATAGGCGGGGGAATTTACGGATACTGATCCCATAAATGCGCAAGGTGTCTTGACAGCGCGGCGCTGTCAGGAGAGGAGAGGGCTGTGGAAAAACGTCTTGGAGTATATATACACATTCCGTTCTGCGCCGGAAAATGCGCCTACTGTGACTTCTACTCCCTTGTGGGGAGCGAGGACTTCATCCCAAGCTATCAGAAGGCCCTGCTCACCCACATAAGGGAATCCAGCTCTCAGCTCATGGGGTATATAATCGACACGGTGTACATCGGCGGCGGAACGCCCAGCTTCTATGGCTCCAGGAATCTGGTGGAGCTCTTCGGGGCGCTGAAAAAATATGGCCGCGTCATGGTTGACTGCGAGGCCACAGTGGAGGTAAACCCCGACAGCACAACGCTAAAGGACCTCATCAGGCTGCGCAGAGCCGGCTTTAACCGGCTGTCCATAGGCGCTCAGTCGGCAAATGACGGGATCCTCAAAAGCCTTGGCCGTCTCCACAACTGGGCACAGGTGGAGGAGACCGTACAGAACGCCAGGGCGGCCGGTTTCAGGAACGTCAGCCTGGACCTTATTTACGGCCTCCCCTCCCAGACCAGGGAGGACTGGGCCGAGACGCTCACAAAGGCCGCCGCGCTGAAGCCTGATCACCTGTCCTGCTACGGACTCAAGATCGAGGAGGGGACGGCTCTTTACCAGTTCAAGGACTCGCCATTCATCCCCGACGACGACCTGCAGGCGGACATGTACCTGCATATGGTGGAGGCGCTTTCCCGGTACGGCTTCAGACAGTACGAGATATCCAACTTTGCAAGGCGCGGCATGGAGTCCCGTCACAATCTGAAATACTGGCAGATGGGGGAGTACATGGGCTTCGGCGCGGCTGCCCACTCCTGTGTCAGCGGTCAGCGGTACAGCTGCATAGCCGACATGGAGCGCTACACAGACAACATCCTGAACGGCCGCAGCGTCATAGACCAGGCGGAGACCATATCGGCATTTGAGCGCTCAGGGGAGTATCTGATGCTGGGGCTGCGTACGACAAGGGGCATCTCGGAGAAGGAATATTACGACATATTTCCCTGTAAATTCGATATGGCGCGGGAGCTTCTGGACTCCTTTGTGTCGCGGGGATGGATGACCAGAAACGGTGATCGCTGGAGCTTCACCCCCGAGGGCTTTCTTCTCTCAAACGTGCTCATCGGTGAGCTCCTGGACAAGCAGACAAAGCAGCGCATGGATATTGTTGCTCCCTGGAAACGCGCTGAGGCCGACAACTACCAGTACTCCATGTTCACCCGGCGTCTGGGGGACGTGGAGCTGTTCAACGGCATAACGTGATCGCGGCCATACTCGGAAAGGTGGTACAGTTTTGAAAACTAAACGGCGCTTGAGAGAAAAGACGGGTCTGCCCGTCCCTCCGGCGGCACTGGCTGCCGTCGTTTTTTTAGCTGTGCTGGCGGCGGCTGTGGCTGCCCTTGGCATTGCGGCCGATAAAAGGACGACAATTTTCCCCAACGTCACAGTATCGGGTGTCGGTCTTGGCGGCAAGACGCCAGAGGAGGCGCACATAGCTCTGGTGAATGCCGGACTTGACGAGTATGCCTCCATCAGTGTGCAGGTGGTGCTCACCTCAGATTACACTCTCACAGTCACCGGCTCCGATGCCGGGCTCGCCGTGCCCATCTCGCAGGAGGTGGAGGCGGCCTTTCAGGTCGGGCGGGAGGGGAATTTCCTTGAGAACGCCTTCACTCTGCTTAGATGCTGCTTTACCGCCCGTGAGGTTGGCCGTGAGACCGGCTTTGATGAGGATATTGTCCGCGGGCTTGTGTCCTCCGCGGCGGTGCACGTTGACCACGGGGCCATACAGGGCGGGTATGAGATCAGGGAGAGCGAGATCCTCATACGCAAGGGCTCCCCAGGTTACGAGGTGGACCAGGAGGGCGTCTATGAGTTCATACGGGACAACCTCACCTCCGGTCTCTCCGCCTATACAGGCGAGTTCTCGGAGTCCGCATCAGCCGGGGACGGTGACGGCAGCGTGGATCTGGACGCGCTCTATGAGCTTGTGTTCAGCGAGGTGCAGGAGTCGGTCTATGACCCGGAAACCGGACTTGCAACTCCCTCCAGCGACGGCGTGACCTTTGATCTTGAGTGGGCCAGGAGCGCGTACGCCTCCACGGAGCCTGGCGACACGCTCCGCATTCCCCTTACGAAAACCCGTGCCTCTGTCTCCCAGGCGGAGCTTCAGGGACTGCTGTACAGCGACCTTCTCTCGTCGCGTATGACCAGCTTATACACAAGCTCCGAGGCCCGCATCACAAATGTCACGCTGGCTGCACAGGCCATAAACGGCGTCGTGCTGGAGCCGGGTGAGATATTCTCATTTAACGGGACCGTCGGAAAGGCTACCAGTGCCCGGGGCTTTAAACGTGCCAGTGAGATTGAGGGCGCGGATGACGAGGAGACAATAGGCGGGGGGATCTGCCAGGTGTCCTCCACGCTCTACTACTGCACCCTCCTTGCGCGTCTTGAGACCGTATCGCGCCGGCGCAATTCCACTCCCGCGGACTACGTTCCAAAGGGCTTTGACGCCGCGATAGAGTATGACTCAGTGGATTTCAGCTTCGAAAACAGCTCGGAGTACCCGGTCAGGATCGTGGCATACGTGGATAATCAGGAGCTCTATGTGGAGCTGTGGGGTACAAAAACCGACAACTTCTATGTTCAGCTTGTGTCGGAGACGGTTGACACTATAGCAAAGAAGACCGTCAGACGCACAGATCCGTCGCTGGCTCCCGGCGCGTCGGTGGAGTACAACGCGGGCAGCGAGGGCTATGTGGTGGACGCCTACCGTGAGACGTACAACTCCGACGGCACGCTCTTCTCAAGGGAGCTGCTCCATGAGGATACCTATCCTTCGCACGACAGGGTGCTCCTGGTCGGCCCGACCGTCATCGCAGATCCGGAGCCTTCCGATGATGGGCAGTCAGCTGACGGCAGCGGCGAGTCCTCAGGTGACGAGGGCGGAACCGGCGGCCAGGATGTGTCCTCAGGCACGGGCGAGTTCTCCGGTGACGAGGGCGGGATCGGCGGCCAGGATGTGTCCTCGGGCACGGGCGAGTCCTCCGGTGACGAGGGCGGCACCGGCGGCCAGGATGTGTCTTATAACGAGGTCGCGTCCTCCGATGACTGCTCCGGCGGCAACGAGGCGCTTTAAGACCTTTAAGACATTTAACGCGTCCTTTCAGCCCTGGGCCGATCGACGGTGCCGGGCTTGGGTGTCGGGCCTGCGCCTGTCCGCTGCCGCGCATGTATGAACATGAAAAGATGCGCTCGTTTCGTATCCTGTGGCTATGGACATGAAAAGATGCGCTCGTTTCGTATCCTGTGGCCGGGACCGTCAAGGCAGCTTCTGCCTTGTGCGGTAAGCTTTTACGATGTGTGCATATGTAAGGCTTATGTTCCTTAAAATCATGGAGGCTTTGAGCTTTGTATACAATTTCCAATGGCGCTGAGAGCATTCTTAAAACGCTTAACAGCGCCGGCTATGAGGCCTACCTTGTGGGTGGCTGTGTGCGGGATATGCTAAGGGGCGCCGTGCCCGACGACTGGGATATATGTACCTCCGCAAGGCCGGAGGAGGTTGAGGCGTGCTTTCAAGGTCAGAGGACCTTTGGGACAGGGCTACGCCACGGGACTGTGACAGTGCTTGAGAACGGGGAGCGGTTTGAGGTCACCACCTTCCGTACGGACGGCGCATACACGGACGGCAGGAGGCCTGACGCAGTAAATTTTGTTAAGAGCCTCACTGAGGACCTCGCCCGGCGTGACTTCACTGTCAACGCAATCGCCATGGGCCTGAACCGTGTCCCCATTGACCCGTTCGGCGGACTTTCGGACATATCAGAGGGTGTCCTGCGCTGTGTGGGGGACCCTGAGCGGAGGTTCCGGGAGGACGGGCTCAGAGTAATGCGGGCACTTCGCTTCGCGTCTACACTGAACTACACCCTCACTGATGAGACTGCCGACGCTGTACACAGGAACGCAGCAATGCTCCGGTGCGTGGCGTCGGAGCGCATTGAAGAGGAGCTTACAAAGCTCCTGTGCGGGGGCGCTGTGGGGAGAGTGCTCCGCTCCTTTCCAGATGTGCTCTGGCAATTCTGGCCGGAGCTCCGGCCGCTTGTCACGATGCACCGGCAGTGCACGCTTCACTGCTCTGACGGCTGGGAGCACACGGTGAGGGCTGTGGAGGCTGCAAGGCCCGAGGTCAGCCTCAGGCTCACAATGCTGCTCCACGACGTGGGAAAGCCCCTTACATCAGCGCAGGACGCAGATGGGCTTAATAACCTCCATGATTACGCAGGTGAAGGCGCTGAGCTTGCAAAGGCCATGCTCCGAAGACTTCACTATAAAAGCGGAACAGTTAAGACAGTGACTGAACTTTTAAGGCTCCATGGGACGCCGGTGCCGACAGGGCCAAAGGCGCTCCGGCATCTTATAGGGGAGCTTGGTGAGAGCAATTTCTTTCTCCTTCTTGAGGTAAAACGCGCTGAGACAATGGCGCTGTCAGGCGAATATGTAAAATCGCGGCTTAAAGAGCTTGACGCCGCCGAGGCCGCTGCAAGAGAGCTTCTTGCGCAAAGGCCATGTCTTAAACTCCGTGACCTTGCTGTAAATGGCCGTGACGTCATTGGCGCAGGGGTGCGGCAGGGCCCGGAAGTGGGTCAGATTTTAAGCGCCCTCTTCACCCGCGTCACAGACGGCGAGCTTCCCAATGACCGCGAGGCGCTTCTCACCGAATTAAAGCGGATGGCAGAAAATAAGGGCAAAGCTAAGAGCAGATAAAAAAACAGTCTGCGCATCTGCGCAGACTGTTGGCAGGGGTTGAAGGGATCGAACCCTCGGCCTACGGTTTTGGAGACCGCCGCTCTACCAGCTGAGCTAAACCCCTAATT
>CAYPMJ010000069.1:0-10294 GCA_964411785.1 uncultured Oscillospiraceae bacterium | reverse complement strand
GAGGGCGGAAAGGATACCGAAGACAAGGGCAATTCATCAGCCGGCTCCGGGCCCTCTGACGGTACTCAGAGCGCACCTTCCGGCGATGAAGGCTCATCCGGCGGCGAAAACAGCGCCGGCGGCGAAAACAGCGGCGGCGAAGGGAGCGCAGCCGGGGACGAGGGTGACGACGGCGGCGGAGACGGCTTTAGCGGGGAGAAAAATGAGCACGTAAGCGAAGGCTCCGTTCTCACGTCGGCGGCGACGGTGAAGTTTCTTCTCAGCCAGTCGCCCGAGGTGCTGGGCCTTGAGGGGGACTCCATGGATGTCTACGACGTCTACCCCACGGAGAAGGTGGTGAGGGTGGACGACGTACTTTGTACGGAGCTTGTTGTCTACGGCGACACAAGCGCGGCCGGGACAAATGTGATCCAGGGCGTGTACCTCGTGAGCAGGGACGGCAGCAGCAGAATATACAAGCTTGACAGATCAAGCGGCACCGTGACGGAGCTTGACCTGGGAGCAGGTTAAAGCGACAGCGTGAAGAGCTGGCCTTAGACACATAAAAATATGTCGAAGACGCATTTTTTTGGTGGACTTTTTGAAAAAACTGTGGTAAACTTTAATAACATAGCGGTCTTCCCCCCGTCAGACGGCGGCCGGGGGTCCATGCAGAGAAAAAGGAGTGTAAGCATATGCTGAAAAAAATGAAGATCCGGGCCAGGATGATTGTATCATACCTTATCATCATCGCCTTGCTGCTTATAGCGGGCGTAACGTCCATTGTAATGCTTGACAAGGTGGGCAATAACCTCGAGGATTTCTACAATCAGCAGTTCCAGACCGTGGCGAACGCCTGGAATGCTCGCAGAACCGTGTTCAGCGCCCGCGCCAATATGCTGCAGGCTATCATTGCAGATACGAAAGAGGAAATTGTCGAATATATGGACGCGGCGGATGAGGATTTCGAGTCCGTGAAGACTCTCATAGCCGAGGTCCAGAAGACCTACCAGGGCACGGACGACTATCTGAGCCAGTGCCTTACGGATCTCAACAAGGCCGAGCCCTACATAAGCCAGATCCGGGAGCTGTGCCTTCTGATAACGGACGAGGCCAACGATGAGGCCATGGATCTCCTTATGAACCACTACAAGCCCTACATGGACGACGTGCGCGAGAAGCTGAATCTCGTGGGCGAGACCGCTGACGTGAACGCCTATGCGAAGGTGACAGAGGGTGCACAGCTGTCAAAGATGGCGGACGTCATCGTAATAGCGCTTATCGTTCTCGCAGTGGCTGTGGCGCTTGTGCTGGCGATGGTCATGAGCGAGGGCATCCGCAAGCCGGTTACCGAGATGCGTCAGGCGTCACAGGATCTGGCCGGAGGCAAGCTGGATACAAGTATTACATACAGTTCCACCGACGAGCTGGGCGACCTTGCAAACAACATGCGCTCCCTCGTGGATACCTTCAAGAGCATCATAACCGACATAGACTACACCCTTGGAGAGATGGGCAACGGGAACTTCAACGTCCGCAGCCGCAGCGCAAACTCATACGTGGGCTCCTACGCCAGCATACTTGAGGCGATGCAGACTCTGCGCGACACCATGAGCGAGACGCTCTCGAAGATCGACGTCTCCGCCGACCAGGTCAACTCCGGCGGCGAGCAGGTCTCCAGCGGCGCTCAGGCTCTTGCCCAGGGCGCAACAGAGCAGGCGTCCTCCGTTGAGGAGCTTGCAGCAACAATAAACGAGATCTCCCACCAGGTCGAGAGCACCGCAGGTCACGCCAAGACCGCAAAGGACGAGAACATCCAGTCCCACAAGGAGATTCAGGTCTGCTCTGCCCACATGGATGAGCTCATGAAGGCCATGCAGGCAATCGACACCAAATCCCAGGAGATAAGCAGGGTAATAAAGACCATAGAGGATATAGCGTTCCAGACCAACATACTCGCACTGAACGCGGCAGTGGAGGCCGCGAGAGCCGGCTCTGCCGGAAAGGGCTTCGCTGTCGTTGCCGACGAGGTGAGAAACCTGGCCACAAGGTCCCAGGAGGCGTCAAAGAGCACCGCTTCACTTATCGAGGAGACGGTGAAGGCTGTAAACGAGGGCACGAGGCTCTCATCCGAGACAGATGCGGCGCTTCGCAACGTCGTGGAGAGCGCCCAGAAGGTGCTGGATGCGGTGACGCTCATCTCCGACGCCACCGAGGAGCAGTCCAGAGCTGTTGCGCAGGTCACCCAGGGCATCGACCAGATCTCCAGCGTGGTGCAGACAAACTCCGCCACAGCGGAGCAGTCCGCCGCGGCCAGCGAGGAGCTCTCCGGACAGGCCAATATCCTGAAGGAGCTTGTGGGCCACTTCACCCTCAAGACCGAGGGAGGCCGCGCCTCTGCATCCTCATCCTCAAGGAGCTATTCATCCTCCGACGACTACGCGCCCTCCGGTTACGCCGGAAGCCACAAGTATTGATGTGAATTCATAAGATGAGCCGAAGCTTTGTGAGTATGAAAATTCATAGTGAGAATTCACGAAAAAGGCTGGCCCATCGAAGACGGCCCGCGCCCTTAAATGGGCGCGGGCCTTTTGCCGTGAGAGCGGCGTTAAGAGCAGCACCGCCTTAAGCGCCCGCAAGCTTAAAGAGCCGCACCGCCTTAAGCGCCCGCAGGAAGAAAGCTGCGGCGCTTGAAGCTTTTTGGTGAGAGGCCCCGGGAAAATCAGAGTAAAAACAGAGTATTGAAAAATCAATATATAGTGTCCTTCAAAGTTTAAAACCACAAGCTCCACATATTTCCAGGCACTTAACTTTGGGAAAAATACAAATAAAGGGAAAAATGGTGTTGATTCTTGCGAAGGAACGTGGTATAAATATAAAAGGGCAGAATGTGAAAAGAGATAAAGACAGAAGATAAGGGCAGAAGATAAAAAAGAAGATACAAAGAGCGGAGGGTGAATGCTCCGTCCCGGAGAGAGGTACGAAGCGGAGAGTCTTATCCGCGAGGAAAAAGGAGGGCACAGATGAGTATTCTGACGAGCAACAGTCAGCTGATGATGGAGAAGTCTATGAATTTCCTGTGGGCAAAGCAGCAGGCCCATCTTGACAACATCTCCAACGCCGAGACCCCCGGCTACAAGGTGAAGACGGTGACCTTTGAGGAGAAGTTTGATGAGCGCCTCAGAGCCGCGGCGGAGACCGGGCAGTCCAGGTCCGCCATACGGCAGACAATCGAGGACTCGTCCTGGGACGTATATGAGGACACGGAGACCACCAGAATGGACGACAACGGGGTCAACGTGCTTGAACAGAGCGTGGAGGCCGTGAGGACGGCGTACCAGCTCCAGTATACATATCAGTCCATATCCGACGACCTCGCCATAGTGACAAAGGCCATAACGGGCTGATCCGGGAGGTAGGAAGAATGGCATTTCTCAGCAGCATGGACGTGATAGGCTCAGGGCTCACCGCGCAGCAGATGAGGCTTGACGTCATATCCGAGAATATAACGAATATGAACACCACCAGGACCGAGTCGGGAGGGGCATACCGGCGAAAAGTTGTGGTGTTGGAGTCTGTAGCCCGGGAGAGCAACGCCTTCGGGACGGCGCTCACAAGGGCATGGAACCACCAGTGCCGGCTGGTCGACAGCCACAGGTACCAGGCCAGCGGGGGCGTGAAGGTGGCGGCGATAGAGGAGGACCCGTCTGAGATGCCCCTGGTCTATGACCCGACGAGCCCTGACGCGGACGAGAACGGGTATGTGGAGATGCCGAACGTGACGCTGGTGAAGGAGATAACAGATGCTATGGCGGCAAGCCAGGCCTTCAGCGCCAACGCCACGGCATTTAACACTTTAAAGCAGGTAGTGGCGAAGGGCCTGGAGATATGAGTGTAATCGGAGGATATTCGGAGGAGATATGGAAGCAATAAAACCGCTTTGGAACACGATGCCCCTCACCATGACGGAGGAGACAAGGAAGACCGGCGACAGCGGGGTGTCCCTGTTCACGGATATTTTCAACACGGCCATAGACGCTGTCAAGGAGACAAACGAGGAGCATGTGGAGCTTGAGTACCTCATGGCCACAGGGCAGCTTGACAACCCGGCGCTTCTCAACATCGCAGCGGAGAAGGAGCTCCAGGCCACTACACTGCTTGTGAAGCTCCGCGACACGGCTCTTGACGCCTACAACGAGATCATGCGCATAAGCCTGTGAGTACTGACCGCGTGATCAACGTAAGGGGTATGAGTCAATGGGTGCAAAGGTAAAAGAATATTTTGCAAAGGCAAAGGCAGCGCTTAAAAAGCTCAATAAGAAGGTCCGGACCATAATAGCCGTTGTCCTCGTAGCAACCGTGATAGCTCTGGCCGCCCTTGTCATATACAACCGCACAAGGCCATACGCTGTCCTCTTCACGGAGCTCAGCAGCTCGGATATGTCGGCGGTGCTGTCGTACCTGGACTCAAGCGGTGAGAAGGACTACAAGGTTCAGGGGACCGACACCATCCTGGTGCGCGAGAACCGTGTGAATGCCCTTCAGGCGAAGGTCCTTCAGCAGGGCTACCCCACGTCGGGATACCTGTATGACACGTATACGGAGATGACGGGCACGCTGGCCTCGGACGCAGACAGGGTGCAGGCCAGCGTATATCAGGCGCAGGAGCGGCTGGGGGCCATGCTCTCAAGCTTTGACGGTGTGGCGAAGGCGTCGGTGAATATAAGCCTGGGGGAGGACAACAGATACATACTCAGCACTGAGGACAAGATAGAGGCCAGCGCCTTTGTGTTCGTGGAGATGGAGCAGGGCAGGACGCTGACGGCCCAGCAGGTGAAGATGATGAAGAGCGGCGTGGCGCACTCGGTGCAGGGTCTTACGATAGACAATGTGGCGGTGACTGACGCTTTGGGGACCGTATATGACGACGACGATGAGCTCTCCGATGCCACCACCGCGTCGGCGCTGAAGCTGTCGCTGGAGCAGGACGTGAACAACTCCGTACGCAACAGTGTTCTCACCATCCTCTCGCCCATCTTCGGACTGGAGAACCTCTCGGTGAGCGTGCGCTCCACCGTCGATATAAGCCGGAGCTACGTTGAGTCCACGGAGTACTCCCAGCCCGACTGGGCAAGCGAGGGCGTGGACGGGACGACGGGCAGCCAGGGGATAATAGGCTCCCTTGTCTATGACGACACCATAACCCGGGACGAGGACAGCACCGTGGGGGGTGTTGCGGGGACAACCACAAATTCAGACCTCCACGAGTACATAACTGACCCAGATAACCTGACAGGGGATGAGGACGAGATCCACAGCTATGTGGAGAAGGACTTTGAAAACGACCAGACCATCACCCAGAGCGAGATACCGGCAGGGCGCGTGACGGACGTGATGGTGGCGGTGGCCATAGACAGCGCGAAGGTGACTGTGCCGGACACGCTGGACCTTGTGACGCTGGTGGGCAGGGCGGCCGGCATAAGCGTGGAGCTCCAGGAGGAGAAGATAACGATTATGGCCTATCCCTTCTATGAGGAGGGACAGACGGTGAGCCCCGTGACGCCCCAGGAGCCCGTTGTGTGGCCCTTCGGCCTTGAGACGTGGATGGTCATGGCGATAGCCGTGGGAGTCGTGCTGCTGCTCCTCCTTATAATCATACTTTGCATAAGGCACAGCATAAAGAAGAGGAAGAAGAGAAAGCAGCAGGAGTCGAAGGACCGCGAGGACGCGCTGCGCCGGCAGCAGGAGGCGATGGCTGCGGCAATCCTTGCCGGGGAGAAGGCGGAACAGGCGACTCAGGGCGCAGATATAATGGATATTCACACGGAGCGGAGCATGGAGCTTCGGAAGGATGTCCGGCAGTTTGCGGAGGACAACCCGGAGATCGCCGCACAGATGGTCAAGTCCTGGCTGAAGGGAGGAGACGAGCAGCATGGCTGAAAAGAAGCGCGTCGGTAAAAAGCAGGAGGAGGAGGCTGCTCCGGCCACAGAGGCGGTTGCCGTGACGGAGAAGCCCGGTAAGCTTGACCTGCAGAAGCTGAACGCACCTCAGAAAGCGGCTGCTGTGATAGTTGCACTGGGCGCGGAAAAGGCATCCATGCTGTACCAGTACATGGACCCGGAGGAGGTTGAGCAGGTCACCCTTGAGGTTGCAAAGCTCGGCTTTCTGGACGCGGACACAACTGAGAGCGTCCTCAACGAGTACTACCAGATGTGCATGACCAACAAGGCCGTCACGGAGGGCGGGCTTGAGTACGCCAGGACGGTTTTGCAGAAGGCGTTCGGAGACCAGCAGGCGTCGGCGCTGCTGGACAAGGTGACAAAGTCGCTGAAGAACAGGGAGTTTGCTTTCCTCAACAAGGCCCAGGACAAGGATCTGTACGCGGCGCTCCAGAACGAGCGGCCGCAGACCATAGCGCTGGTGCTCTCGTACGTGGAGCCGGCGAAGGCCGCGGCGGTGGTGGAGCAGCTTGAGGGCAGAAGGCAGATTAAGGTAGTGGAGAGCATGGCGCAGATGGACAGCGCATCCCCTGCGGCGATTAAGATAATAGAGTCGGAGCTCTCAAAGAGATTCGCAAACATACTCACAAGCAACAACGTGAAGGTCGGCGGTGTGGACTTCGTGGCGGACGTTATGAATAACCTTGACAGGTCCAGCGAGAAGACCATATTCGACGGGCTGTCCACCACGAACCAGGAGCTGGCGGAGGAGATCCGCAAGCGCATGTTCGTGTTCGAGGATATTGTCACGATGGACGACCGTTCCGTTCAGCGCTTTGTCCGCGACTGCGACCCGAAGGATCTGGTGCTGTCGCTCAAGGCGGCGAACGCGGACGTGGCCAACAAGCTGTTCTCAAATATGTCAAGCCGTATGGCGGAGAGCATAAGGGACGACCTGGAGGTAACGACCAATGTACGTATGAAGGACGTGGAGGAGGCCCAGCAGAGGATAGTGGGCGTCATCCGCGACCTGGAGGAGAGAAACGAGATCATTGTACTGAGCGGCGGAAAGGACGATATAATTGCCTAATATCCTGAAGCGTCTGCTTAAGTCGGACGCGGTTACTTATGTTTTTCCGTCGGTGGAGGATCAGGCCGCGGACGAGCGGGCAAAGTCCGCGCCTGCCCCCGCTATTGAGGATGGCGGGGAGCCTGAGAGCAGGGACCAGGGTCTGAAGGAGAGGGACCCTGAGGAGGAGAAGCTACACTTTGCGGATATCCAGGCCAGAGCTATTCTTGAGAGCGCTGAGCGGGACGCGGAGGAGATAAGGGAGAGAGCCCGGCAGGAGATGCGGCAGGAGCTTGAAGATGCGAGGGAGAGCGCAAGACAGGAGGGCTTTGCCCAGGGCTTCGCCTCGGGGATGGCCCAGGCCTCGCAGGAGGCGCGGCTCCAGCGGGAGCAGCAGGCAGCGGAGCTTGCCGGCGACGTTAAGAAGTTCCTGGAGGACGCCGCCCGGGAGAAGGCGGAGCTTCTTGACAGCTGCCGGGAGGAGCTTAAGACACTGGCGGTGTCCATCGCCGAGAAGGTCATAAGGATAAGCCTTAAAGGGAGCGACGACATACTGCTCCGGATGGTGGACGCGGCCACGGATACGCATAAAAGGTGCGAGTGGGCACATATCTATATAGCCGACTGCGACGTAAGGGGGAGGGCCCAGACGATACCGGAGCTGACGGCGGCGCTCAGCCGGCTGTCGGAGCGGGTGAAGGTGATCCCCATGGCGGATGACGAGTCGGGGACGTGTATTGTGGAGCTGCCGGATGTGATACTGGACGCCAGCGTTTCAACACAGCTTGAGAATATCCGCGAGGTACTGGACGGGGCGTCGCTGGACAAGGATTGACGGGGGATGTGCCATGTTTCGTGAGGCTGTTCGTCAGATACAACAGGCGGAGACAATAAGCCACACAGGCAAGATTGAGAATATTGTGGGCATGTCCATCGAGGCATCCGGGTGCAGGGCGGCTGTGGGCGATATATGCCGCATCTACAGCGATGAGTCCAGCAGACAGATCTCAGCTGAGGTGGTGGGGTTCAAGGGCGACCACATCCTCCTCATGCCGTATGCGGATATGAAGGGCATATCGGCGGGCAACTTTGTCCGCAACACAGGCCGCCAGCTGGAGCTGAAGGTGGGTACACACCTCAAGGGGAGGATAATAAATGCGCTGGGACAGCCCATAGACGACTTAGGGCCGCTTGCCGAGGGTGAGCCCTACTGCATAGGCGGGAGCTACGTAAACCCGCTCTCAAGGCCGCCGATACGGGAGCGGATGGATTTCGGCGTCAAGGCGATTGACGGACTTCTCACAATAGGCAAGGGCCAGAGGATGGGGATATTCGCCGGGTCCGGCGTCGGGAAGTCAACCCTCATGGGCATGATCGCGAAGAACGTGAAGGCGGACATAAACGTCATTGCGCTGGTGGGGGAGCGGGGCCGCGAGGTTCTGGAGTTTGTTCAGAAGGACCTGGGCGAGGCCGGGATGCGGCGCTCGGTGCTTGTGGTCGCAACGTCCGACCAGCCGGCGATGCTGAGAATGAAGTGTCCGTCGGTGGCCACGGGAATAGCCGAGTACTTCAGGGACCAGGGCCTTGACGTGCTTCTCATGATGGACTCGCTGACCCGCTTTGCCATGGCGCAGCGGGAGATAGGCCTTGCCATAGGGGAGCCGCCCGTTGCCAGGGGCTACACGCCCTCCATATACGCGGAGCTTCCGAAGCTCCTTGAGAGGAGCGGGAACTTCAGGCGCGGCTCCATAACCGGGATATACACGGTGCTGGTGGAGGGGGACGACACAAATGAGCCCATCTCCGACACGGTGCGCGGGATACTGGACGGACATATAGTCCTCTCAAGGTCGCTTGCCGCGGCCAACCATTACCCGGCGATAGATATTGGGGCCAGCATCTCAAGGCTCATGGTGGAGATTGTGGACTCAAAGCACCAGCTTCTTGCGTCGCGGCTGAGAGATATACTGAGCGTCTACGAGAAGAACTCAGACCTTGTGTCAATAGGCGCATACAAGGCCGGCACTAACCCGAAGCTGGATTACGCGTTAAAGAAGATAGACGACATAAACGCGTTTCTGACTCAGGGCATAGACGAGGCGTTTACATATGATGACTGCATAAAGCAGATGGAGAAGATACTAAAGTGACATCTAAGCTTTAAAGATGGCGATAAAGCTCCGGACAGGAAATTGAATGCTTGACATGAAGGTGAAAAAAGGGACGTGAAGAAATTCAGATTTCAGCTTGAATCGGTTTTGAATTTCAGAGATCAGCAGCTTGACGCGCTGATGGAGGAGCTGGGACGGCTCCAGAGCGAGGTGCGCCTTCAGGAGGAGGTGCGCAACGCAGCCAGGGATAGACTTGCAAGGTATGATGAGGACACGGCGATAAAGAAGGCGGAGGGCATGACGATTCTTGAGGCGCTGGAGGCGGAGACAAGTCAGCAGGTGCTGTCAAAGCGTCTTCGCGCCGAGGAGGAGAAGCTTGAGGAGTGCCGCAGGGCGCTTGAGAGCAAGCGCCAGCAGGTGATTGAGGCGCGCAAGGAGATAAGGTCCCTTGAGAAGCTCAAGGAAGTGCGCCGGGATGAGTATGACAAAGCGGCTCTTAAGGCGGAGGAGAAGCAGCTGGATGACATGACGGCGGCGAGAAGAGCTGCCGAGGCCAGCTGACGGCGCCTGCGGGTCTGTTTATATGTTATATGCCCACATGGGGCGAAAATTATTGAAGGAGAGGTGAAGCAAATGAGTCAGATGTGCGCGGTGGCCGGCCTGATGGCTGCCGCAGTGCAAAGGGAGCTTGTCGCATCATCGGTCGGAACGGCCACTGACGCTAAGTCGGCGCAGGGAACAGTTAGGGCAGATGAGGACGACAGCTTCGACAGGCTGGTGCAGAGAAAGCGCCAGGAGAAGGAGCCCGGGGAGACGGAGGACGCCGTGGACACCGGGACCGAGAGACCGGACAATGAGCCGGAGGTGAGAAAGGAGGAGGAGCCGGGAGAGGAAGAGACGGCCATAGCCCTGGGACTTATGGCGGAGTACAGGCCGGAGATACAGTACATAGCTCCGGACACAAAGTCTGAGAGTCTTTTGCCGGTGGAGCTTGAGCCCGAGGTGGAAGCTGCCGGAGAGGGCGATGTGGGCCCTGAGCTTACAGGCGGGATCGAGATGCCGGAGGAGGGCTTAAGGCCGGATGAGCCTTCGGTGGAGATGGCGCCGGAGCAGCAGGAGTACCGCCCGACGCCGGAGGTTGATGCGCCTGAAAGAGCGCAGAGCGAAGTCAGTAAGACAATCGAGGTGAGGGCGG
>CAYPMJ010000068.1:0-10358 GCA_964411785.1 uncultured Oscillospiraceae bacterium | reverse complement strand
GCGCTCAGAACATCGTTCCCAACTCCACCGGCGCTGCCAAGGCTATCGGCCTTGTAATCCCGGAGCTCAACGGCAAGCTCATCGGCTCCGCCCAGCGCGTCCCTGTCCCCACCGGCTCCACCACTATTCTTGTGGCTGTTGTCAAGGGCACGGACGTCACAAAGGAGTCCATCAATGCAGCTATGAAGGCCGCTGCCAATGAGTCATATGGCTACAACGAGGATCAGATCGTGTCCTCCGACGTCATCGGCATGCGTTACGGCTCACTCTTTGACGCCACCCAGACCATGGTGACGAAGATTGATGATGACACCTATCAGGTGCAGGTTGTCTCCTGGTACGACAACGAGAATTCCTACACAAGCCAGATGGTCCGCACCATCAAGTATTTCTCTGAGCTTAAGTAATCCCGTAAGCTTAATACCCCCTCCGGGCACTCCGGAGGGGGTATTTTTGTCAATAAAGCGCCGTGGCGCAGAAATTAAGCCGGAAAAGATGCTCATCCCGCCAAACCCACAGAGACATTGGCCTTCATCATCATTGAGTAAACGGTGAGCACGACGGCCCCCACGAGAACGCCGACAAGCGCAAGCACCGCCGGCCCCAGGATTTTCGCCGCCTTCTCTGTGGCCGCGCTGACCTCCTCCTCATAGTAGGAGCTCGCCGCGTCAAGCTCCGATGCTAGAGCGCCTGAATTCTCCCCTGCTCTCACAAACGCCGCGAACACAGGCGGGAAGACCGGATTGCTGCTCACCACATCCGAAAACCGTTCGCCTGCCTCGAGGCGGCGTCCCATGTCATCCAAAGCGAGCTTCATCGCCGGGTCAGCGCCGCGTCCGGCGATGGCCACCGCATCAATTGCCCTGATACCCGCGCTGAGCAGCAGACTCATGGTGCTCGCAAGCTGACAGACCGATGTGAGGCTCAGAATCCTCCCGACTACCGGCACTCGCACCTTTATCTGCCAGATGCGCAGCACCGCCTCGGGAGTTTTAAGGTATGGAGAGATGTAAAAAAGCAGGATAAGCGTAAGGAACAGCAGCCAGTCCCAGCTGGATGCAAAAAAGCCGTACAGCTTCATGACCGCTCTCACCAGCGCCGGCAGTTCACCGGCGCCGCCAGCGGATGACTGGATTCTGGGTACGAGCATGACGAAAATGGCTCCGGTGACAACCACCGCCACGACCACAAGCGCAGCCGGATATGCCAGTACCGACCTCACCTTCTGCTTTAACTGATCCGCTCGCTTAAAGTACGTCTCCAGGAGTTTAAAACAGCTTGCCAGTTTGCCGGAGCTCTCGCCCACACTCACCGTCTCGACGAAAACCCCCGGTATCCCCGCCTCCTGCCTCTGAAGGCTCTCGCTGAGAGCCATCCCCGCCTCCAGATCGTCACCGGCGACGGAGAGAATTTCCCTCATCCTCCCGGATGTCGACTCCTTTGCCAGTGTCCTCACTGTGTCAAACAGAGTAAGGCCCGCTCTGAGCATGGTGGCAAACTGATTTGATATCACAGCCAAAGTTCTGTCATTTACCCGAGACCGGACCTTAATACTCCGGATTTTTATATTCATCTTCACCTTTGCCCGCGCAGCAGGTGCGCAGCTCCCCGCCGTCTTAAGTATCCGCTATGCTTCCAGCCTCACTGCCCGCAGAACCTCGCCGGTAAGCTCAAATACAGCGCCTCCTGAGGACAGCTCCGTCACACGTTCTTCAAGTCCCTCCAGCTTCTCCGGAGGAAACGACAGCTCCAGCTCAACATCCGCTCCGTAGCGTATGCCGCCTGGCTCCGCGCCGAAACGCGGCAGCTCCGCTTTGAGCCGCTCAAACTGCGGGTAGGTGCACAATACCTCCGCTGTCAGAAGCCTCCGCAGCTCCGCCTTGCCAGCCGCTTCAAGAGCCAGTGACGCACTCTTGCTGTATGCCCGCACAAGTCCGCCGGCGCCCAGCAGTATTCCTCCAAAGTACCTGGTCACCACGCAGCAGAAATCCTCAACTCCGGCGGCCCTGAAGACATTAAGCGTGGGCAGACCCGATGTGCCTCCCGGCTCCCCGTCGTCTGAAAAGCGGGCGGTATTGCCCTGTCTGAGTGAGTATGCGTACACATTGTGGGTTGCGTCCCAGTGCCGCTCGCGGGTCTCGCGAAGATGCAGCAGCGCCTCCTCCTCGCTTCTCACATGCCACACACGGCCAATGAACCGGGATCTGCGTTCAACATACTCCGCTTCGCCGTACCCCGCGGGGATCAGATAGTCAGGCATGGCCCCGCTGTCCTCCGCCCTGTCTTATGGGCACTCATAGACATACTCCTTCACCGTCCCCCACAGCTCCGGCCTCACTACTGCGCGTATCTCTATATAGCCGTCCCTGTACTCCCTGCTCGTCACCTCCGCCTCCCGGTGGAGCGTATCGCACAGATCCGCACGCGAGTACGGCAGATGCAGCGTCACGGTCTTCTTCCCGCGGGAGAGAATCTGCGTTATCTGTTCAATAAGCCTGTCCGTTCCTGCGCCCGTCTTAGCGGAGATGGAGACTGTATTCTCACCCCGCGGTATGTCGTAGGGGTCGGCGGTGAGATCGGATTTATTGTACACCTGAATGCAGGGAGTGGCCGACGCGCCCAGCTCCTCGATGAGCTGGTCAACCACCTCTATCTGCTGGGCGCGCTGCGGACTTGCCCCGTCAATGACGTGGACAAGCACATCCGCAAAGCAGAGCTCCTCAAGCGTCGCCTTGAACGCCTCCACGAGGTGATGCGGAAGCTTGCGGATGAAGCCAACCGTGTCGGAGATCAGCACCTCATTGCCGGGAGACAATGTCAGCTTCCGTGTGGTGGTGTCCAGCGTGTCGAAGAGGCGGTCGTTGGCAGGTATGTCGGAGCCGGTCAGGCGGTTGAGCAGCGTGGATTTTCCCGCATTGGTATAACCCACCAGGGCAATAACAGGCACACGGTTCTTCTCCCGCAGACGCCGCTGTGTGCCCCGCACGCGGCGGACATCCTCCAGCTCCTCGGTGAGCTTCTGTATCTTTCTGCGTATGTGCCGTCGGTCCGTCTCAAGCTGTGTCTCTCCTGGGCCCCTTGTGCCAATCGGGCTCTTCCCGCCTGACGCCGTCTGACGCACAAGGTGGCTCCACATCCCCGTAAGGCGCGGCAGCAGATAGTTATACTGTGCAAGCTCCACCTGCAGCCGTCCCTCGCGGGTTCTGGCGCGGCTGGCGAATATGTCCATAATCAGCTGCGACCTGTCCAGCACCCGCACCCCCAGATCCTGCTCCAGCGCCCGCGCCTGGGATGGCGACAGCTCATTATCAAACACCGCAAGGGTGCACTCCTGGGCCTCGATAAGTGTCTTCAGCTCCTGAACCTTTCCTGCGCCAAGAAAGCTCCTCGGATCCGGTGTTTTCTTATTCTGAAGAACCGTCCCGCAGCAGACACCCCCGGCTGTCTCAAGAAGCGCCTCCAGCTCCCGAAGGCTCTCCTCGCTTGCGTTCTCCTGTTCCGACAGGCTCTCCGACGAAAGTCCCGCCAGGACTGCCCTCTCAGCTTCTCTCTGTTCCATACTGTCCTCTCCCCCAGGCCTCCGTTATCTCTCCTACATAGGCTCTGTGGAAGTCATGCTGCGGATACCAGCGCTCGCAAAGCGCAGCATCCTCAAAGCACTCAGGTTTCATGTCCTGTGCGTACAGCTTCCGGCAGACAAGCACCAGCTCTGCCTCCGCAAAGTATGGCGCACCACTCTCAGAAAAGATCGGTGTGAGTCCTGTTTTGCGTATTTTGTCCGTGTCCCGTCCGCTGGTGGCTCCGCAGATCTGAAGAGCTCTCCTGTGCTCCTCCCCTAAAAAGCTCAGCGTAAAATAATTCTCACGCTCCATAAACCCGTAGGTATATCGCTGAGGCCGCACGGCGCACAGCGCAACCGGAAGACCCCAGAGCGCACCGATGCCGCCCCATCCGACCGTCATCGTGTTCATGCTCTCCCGACTGCCCGCCGTCAGGAGCGCCCATCTCTCCTCGAACATTGTATATGGACTCCCGGATATGGTCCCCGGATCAAGTCTTTGAAGCTCGCTCATGAACTGTCCTCCAATCTCAATATGCCTTAAACGTCGCTTTATCCACAAAGCTGCCTTTCGTATTAAAACTATAGCATCATTATGTGTAAAGCGCAAGAGAAAAATCCACTGTCGCCCGCGCAGGCCGCGGTGCGGCTGCTACCGGTTTCAATAATGGGCTTTGCCCCGTCATTCGACGTTGGAAAGAGCAGCCCGTCACTCCATGCCGTAGCCGTCGGGATTGGCGCACTGCCAGCGCCAGGCGTCGGCGCACATCTCGTCTATGCCAAGCTCGGCGCGCCAGCCAAGCTCGCGCTGGGCCTTGCCGGGATCGCTGAAGCTCACTGCCATATCGCCGGGCCTGCGAGGTTTTATTTCGTAGGGAATTGAGTGACCGCACGCCTTCTCAAAGGCGTGTACCACCTGCAGGACACTGTAGCCGCGGCCGGTTCCGAGGTTGAAGATCCTGACGCCGTCCATGTGTCCCAGTGCCATGACGTGACCACGGGCCAGATCCACAACGTGAATATAGTCCCGTACCCCCGTTCCGTCAGGGGTGTCATAATCCGCTCCGAAGACTCCGAGGCAGGGACGTTTTCCGGCGGCGACCTGGGCCACATATGGCAGGAGATTGTTTGGAATTCCGCGCGGGTTCTCTCCAATGAGTCCGCTCTTATGTGCGCCAATGGGATTGAAATACCTCAGCAGAGTCACGTTCCAGCGGCTGTCGGCAGTGTGCAGGTCAGTGAGTATCTGCTCAATCATCCATTTTGTCCAGCCGTATGGATTTGTGCAGGCGCCCCTCGGCATATCCTCAGACAGCGGCGGAGTGTTTGTGTCCCCATATACCGTGGCGGAGGAGCTGAAAATGATATTCCGGCAGCCGTGCCTTGCCATAACTGTGCACAACGTAAGCGTCCCGGTGAGATTATTGTCGTAATACTCAAGCGGCTTCGATACCGACTCCCCAACGGCCTTCAGTCCCGCAAAGTGAATGACAGCGTCCACCTGGCTCTCACTGAAAATGGCGTCAAGTGACGCCTCGTCGCGCAGATCCGCCCTGTGGAACCTCATGGTCTTCCCGGTGATCCGTTCCACACGGCGCACAGCCTCCTGACTTGAGTTTATGAGGTTGTCCACAATAACCACCTCATACCCTGCCTCTGCCAGCTCCACACATGTGTGCGACCCTATATATCCGGCCCCGCCTGTCACCAGTATCGTCATTATATTTTCACTCCTCTTCCCGGTGCAACCCGCTGATTGGCCATGCGCTTAAAAGCGATGCTTTTAGTTTATTATACCAGTTTTTTAACGTATGCACAAGCTCAAATAGACACTTTCCGGCGAGGTCCCGCTGGAAAGTGTCTATTTAAGCTCCTCCCGCAGGTGACATACGGCTCGTTTTTCAAGTCTGGACACCTGCACCTGTGAGACACCCATAATGCGTGCAGCGGCCGATTGGGTGAGGCCGTGGAAATATCGAAGTACAACCGCCATGCGTTCACGCTCCGGGAGCCGCCCTATTGCCTCCTTCAATGCCACATGCTCCAGAAGCTTCTCCTCCTGGCTGGAGTCCCCCAGTGTCTCCATAAGGGTGAAACCGTCCTCACCGCTCTCCCGCTGAAGAGAGTCCGATGGACACACCGCCGTTTCACACGCGGCAATGTCCTCCGGTTCCATTCCGGTCCGCTCCGACAGCTCACGGAGAGTCGGCTCACGTCCAAGCTCCTGTTCAAGCGACAGCCTTGCAAGCCGTATCGCCCCTGCCCGCTCCTTGACGCTGCGGCTCACCTTTATCGCTCCGTCGTCTCGCAGAAATCGCCTTATCTCCCCGGATATCTTTGGCACGGCATAGGTTGAAAACCGCGTGCCGAAGGAGTCGTCAAACCCACGCACCGCCTTTATGAAGCCCACACACCCCAGCTGATACAGATCGTCCGCGTCAACCCCACGGTTGAAGAAGTGCCGCGCGACGCTCCAGATAAGTCCGGAGTTCTCCCTGATCATCTGCTCCGTGGCGTCCTTGTCACCGGATCGGGCGGCGTCCAGTAGCTCCTTCGGAGTGCCGGTCATCGTCCCACCGTCCTCCTGTTTACGCGTTTCCTCATGATTACCGTTGTCCCGCTCCCGGGCCTGGATCGCACCCGCAGCGTATCCATGAAGCTCTCCATTATCGTGAATCCCATGCCGCTGCGGTCCTCGCCGCCCGTCGTATACAGCGGCTCCCGCGCCTTGGCGATGTCCTCTATTCCACGGCCTCTGTCCTTTACCACCACCTCCAGCAAATCCCCCTCCATTATCCGCGCCCGGATTGTCACTGTTCCAAGCGCGTCAGGGTACGCGTGTACTATACAGTTCGTCACTGCCTCCGAAACTGCCGTCTTGATGTCCCCCAGCTCTGTGAGCGTCATGTCCAGCTGCGAAGCAAACGCAGCCACCGCGCTCCTGGCAAACGCCTCATTTGCCGAGTGGGATGGAAATTCCAGCTTCATGCTGTTCAGCTCTTGCATATTCTGCTTTCTCCTTCTCCGGGGACGCTCAGCGAAGCATCGTTACGACCATGAGCCGGTCTATTCCGGAAGCATCCAATACCCGCATGGGCTGGTCCGGCACGTTCTCCACCCGCAGCCGCCCGCCAAGCTGTGTCATCCGCTTGTACGCCCGCAGTATCACTGCTACTCCTGATGAGTCCATAAACCGCACCTCCCGCAGATCCAGCACACAGTCCCGCGGCATTGCAGTCTCAAGCCTCTCTCCTATTTCACGGGCCAGCCCGCGCGCCTCGTGATGGTCCAGCTCCCCAGAGAGGTACAGAACCAGCCTTCCGCCCTTTTCCGACGATGTGATCTTCATCTTCTGCTCCTTTTTCCCCTGCTTTTTCCCCTGGTAGTATAATTTGACCCATGTACGTCTTATGTACATGGGTCATTATAATTGCTATCTGAGTAAAATTCTGCCAGATTCCGCCGCTCTGATCATTTTTTACTATTTTCTTTTTCTGTTCAGCCAAGAGCTTTCAAAGTGCCCTGGAGATTCTCTATCAGCGCTTTCAGCTGTTCCGCCTTCACGCGCTCTGCCTCTACCACTGCCTGTGGAGCCCGCGTGACAAAGGCCTCATTCTGAAGCTTCCGCTCCTGACTCTGCAGCTGTCCCTCTGCCTTGGATATCTCCTTCTGAAGCCGCTCACGCTCTTTCTGTACGTCCACCAGCTCATTCATCGGCATATACAGACGCGCCTTGTCTGTCACGACAGTCACCATGTCCTCCACATTCTCCGGCTCCCTGTCCGTGATCGTCACATCCCCCGCGTAGGCAAGCTTTTTCAGATACACGACCGCGCTCTGAAACGCCTCCGTCAGCCCCGTAGCCACAATAAGGTGCGGATGCCTGGATGGCGGTACATTCATCCCCGCCCGGCGGCTGCGCACCGCCTTCACCGCCTCCATCACTGCCTCAAAGTCCGCTTCGTCCCCGGGAAATGACAGCTCCTCTCTGTACACCGGATAGGGCTCAATTATCAGGGCCTCTCCGCTGTGAGGAAGCGCCTGATATATCTCCTCCGTTATAAAGGGCATGAAGGGGTGAAGCAGCCTTAAAAGCTCCGTCAGTGTATACAGCAGCACGCGCTGCACATCCTCGTTTCCGTCCGCAAGGCGCGGTTTTGTCAGCTCTATATACCAGTCGCAGAATGTGTCCCAGATGAAATCATATATCTTCTGAGCTGCAATGCCGAGCTCATACCGTTCAATGTTATCTGTCACCTCCCGGATCAGCGTGTTCAGCTTCGAGAGTATCCACCTGTCCGGCATCTCCAGGTCATCCGGCAGCCGGCAGTCAGTGACAGTAAGATTCATCATCACAAACCGTGAGGCGTTCCATATCTTATTCGCAAAGTTCCGCATCGCCTCACAGCGCTCTTTATAGAAGCGGGTGTCATTTCCAGGAGAGTTGCCGGTAATGATATTGAAGCGAAGCGCGTCAGCGCCATACTGTTCTATCATCTCAATGGGGTCTACACCGTTGCCGGCGGACTTGGACATCTTCTTCCCCTCGGGATCGCGTATGAGGCCGTGTATCAGAACGGTGTGGAATGGGGGCTTACCCGTATGCTCCAGGCCGGAGAATATCATTCTGGCGACCCAGAAGAAGATGATGTCATAGCCTGTCACAAGCACATCCGTGGGATAGAAATATCTGAAGTCCTCCGTCTCCTCAGGCCAGCCCAGTGTTTCAAAGGGCCACAGTGCGGAGGAAAACCAGGTATCAAGTACGTCCGGGTCGCGCTCGATATTCGATGAGTGGCAGCACTCGCACTCAGTCGGATCCTGACGGGACACCGTGATATGACCACATTCCCGGCAGGTCCATGCCGGTATCTGGTGGCCCCACCAGAGCTGACGGGAAATGCACCAGTCCTTGACTCCACGCATCCAGTTGAGGTACGTCTTGGCAAAACGATCAGGCACAAACCTGATCTCTCCATCCTCAACCGCCCGTATCGCGTCACGGGCCAGCGGCTCCATCTTTACAAACCACTGATCCGAGGCCAGCGGCTCCACGTCTGAATGGCAGCGGTAGCAGGTGCCCACATTGTGAACGTGATCCTCCGTCTTCACAAGATATCTGCCGACCTCCAGATCTGCAAGGATCGCTTTCCTGGCCTCATACCTGTCAAGACCGTCATACTTTCCGCCGTTGATGATCCTTCCCTCGCCGTCTATCACGAGGATCTGCTCAAGGCCGTGCCGGAGTCCCACCTCAAAGTCGTTGGGGTCGTGGCACGGAGTCATTTTCACGCAGCCTGTGCCGAATGTCTTGTCCACATACTCATCCGCCACTATGGGAAGCTCTCTGCCCACCAGCGGCAGAATGCAGGTCTTGCCGACTAAGTCCCTGTATCTCTCGTCATCGGGGTTTACCGCGACGCCTGAGTCACCAAGCATGGTCTCCGGACGTGTTGTGGCGACTATCACATCCCCGGAGCCATCAGAGAGGGGGTATCTCAGATACCAGAGCTTTCCGGGCTTCTCCTGGTACTCCACCTCCGCGTCCGACAGCGCCGTGGTGCAGTGGGGACACCAGTTTATTATCCGCTTTCCCTTATATATAAGGCCCTTTTCATAGAGCGAGCAGAATACCTCCCGCACAGCCTTACTGCATCCGCTGTCCATAGTGAACCGCTGACGTTCCCAGTCACAGGAGGAGCCCAGGGCCTTCAGCTGCGAGACTATCCTGTCACCATAGCGGGACTTCCAGTCCCAGACCCGCTCCAGAAATCCGTCACGGCCCAGGTCAAAGCGTGTCAGGCCCTCTTCCTTGCGCAGGTTTTCCTCCACCTTGATCTGTGTGGCGATCCCTGCATGGTCGTATCCAGGCAGCCACAGAGCTGAGTATCCCTTCATCCGTTTATAGCGGATCAGCACATCCTGAATTGTCTCGTCGAAGGCGTGTCCCAGGTGCAGCTGCCCTGTCACGTTTGGCGGCGGTATCACAATGGTGAAGGGCTTCTTCGCCGGGTCGCGTTCAGCGTGGAAGTAATTCCGATCCATCCACATATCGTAGATTTTCTTCTCCACCGACTTCGGATCGTAAAGCTTTGGCAGTTCTTTCATATGTTCCTCCAAATTTTCAAGACTATGTCACATAATGTCTGCTCATGTCAAGAGCAAAAGACTATTTAAATCCCGCTTTTTTGCGTTGTAAAGAGATGTGACCTGATTATTTAAGAAGCGAAACGGCACAAAAGAGCGCATCGCGTCGGCGCGGCCACAATCCAGGTGTGTTGCAGCCTTTGTGCAGTTATCAGGAAGTTTTCGCTTTAAATTAAACTGGCGCTAAAGTGTCTTTCAGGTGCTGCCCGTCATTGAAGCGCCGGCTCCCCGTCATTTACGCATACGGCGCAATCTGTTCACTACCTCGTCAAAGCCCATACTGTGGGACGCCTTGACCAGTACCACATCCCCTGCCCCAACGTGGCGTGAAAGGTCGCATATCAGATCCTCCTTTGTGAGGTAATACAGCGCCTTTCCTCCTCCTGCCGCCACATAACCGTCGTATATGGACTTTGCCTCCTCACCACAGGCCACCAGAATATCTATGCCTCTTTGTGCAGCAAGCTCTCCCACCGCCCGGTGCAGCTCCGATGAGTCCGCGCCCAGCTCCTTCATGTCGCCCAGAACTGCCACCCGGTTTCCATGGGGTGACACGCTAAGTGACCGTATTGAGCTGAGCGACCGTATGGCTGCTGCCATGGAGTTCGGATTTGCGTTGTAGCAGTCGTCTATCAGAGTTATATAACCTGTG
>CAYPMJ010000067.1:0-10396 GCA_964411785.1 uncultured Oscillospiraceae bacterium | reverse complement strand
ATAGCTCGCGAGACGGTCAAGGCGCTGCGGAAGGATGTGCTTGCCAAGTGTTACGGCGGCGACATAACAAGAAAGAAGAAGCTCCTTGAAAAGCAGAAGGAGGGCAAGAAGAAGATGCGCTCCCTGGGGACGGTGCAGATACCGACAGAGGCCTTCATGGCTGTACTTAAGCTGGATGAATAAAGTGGGATAAAAAAGCTTGAAAAAAACCGGATAAAAAAGCCGGAGGGGTTTTAATTCCCCTCCGGTTTTTTATTGGCGGGTGCTTAAGCTCTCAGCTTAAGTCCTCTTGCTTTGTCTTCCTGTAGTCACGTACGAAGGCCATGGCAGCGTCCAGCACCCGGTCTCCGGGATGGAGCTTCATTGAAATTGACGGACTGCTCCCGGCCTCGATCCTTATCAGATTTTTATATCCTGGCATAGCGTAAAGGCGGGATACTCTGTCCATCTCAAATTCCGAGAGGCCGAACAGCAGCTTCCCGTTCTTCTGCGATATCTCCGATATCCCGGTGCTCGCAGCCTGCCCGCGAAGCAGCGCTATTGAGATCAGCGTATTCACCGGCGCCGGCGGGTCACCGAATCGGTCGACCAGCTCGTCTGTCATGTCGTCCGCGTCCTCCTCCGTCCTGATATGCGCTATCCGGCGATAGAGGTCCATCCGCTGCTCCGCGCTCTGCACATACGTCTCCGGGATATTTGCCGATACAGCCAGATCCGCTGAGCACTCAGTCCTCGGCTTTACCTTCTCGCCCTTCTCCTCGTGGACCGCCTCATCCAGAAGCTTCAGGTACATATCATACCCGACGCTCACTATGTGTCCCGACTGCTCCGCCCCGAGGATATTCCCGGCGCCCCGTATCTCAAGGTCCCGCATGGCTATTTTAAAGCCTGAGTTGAACTCCGCAAACTCCCGTATGGCGGACAGCCGCTTCTCAGCCACCTCCGAGAGCACCTTATCCCGTCGGAACGTAAAATAGGCGTACGCCCGGCGGCTTGAGCGGCCAACCCTGCCGCGTATCTGGTGAAGCTGGGCAAGGCCCATCCTGTCAGCGTCCTCAATTATCAGTGTGTTCACATTCGGAATATCAATTCCGGCCTCTATTATCGTCGTACAGACGAGCACCTGTATGTCCCCGGCCTGCATGGATTCCATCACCGAGTTTAATGAGTCCTCGTCCATCCTCCCATGCGCCACCGCGACCGTGACGCCCTCAAGGAGCTCTCTTACCTTCGCCGCCGTCCTCTCGATGCTGTCGACTCTGTTGTGGAGATAGTACACCTGACCGCCCCTTGCTATCTCGCGCTTCATGGCGTCCGTCAGAATTGTCCAGTCATGCTCCAGTACATACGTCTGTACAGGCTGGCGGTCTGATGGCGGCTCCTCTATGGTGGACATGTCGCGCACGCCGGAGAGCGCCATGTTGAGAGTCCTGGGTATGGGCGTGGCGCTCAGCGTCAGGACATCCACCTGGTGAGATATCTCCTTAAGCCGCTCCTTGTGCGCAACACCGAAGCGCTGCTCCTCGTCCACTACAACAAGTCCGAGCCTTTTAAAGTGGACATATTTCTGAAGCAGCTTGTGCGTACCTATCACTATATCGACTTCTCCGCTCTCTATACCCTGTATCGCATTTTTTATCTGCTGTGTTGTGCGGAAACGGCTGAGAACCTCTATTTTCACCGGGAACGCGGCAAACCGCCTGGCTGCTGTCTGGTAGTGCTGCTGCGCCAGGACCGTCGTCGGCACAAGGATAGCCGCCTGTCGCCCGTCCAGCACGCACTTCATCACGGCCCTTAACGCCACCTCCGTCTTGCCGTAGCCCACGTCCCCGCACAGAAGCCGATCCATCGGCATTTTCGACTCCATGTCGTTTTTTATCTCCCGCACTGCCCTGAGCTGGTCGTCTGTCTCCTGGTATTCAAAGGCGTCCTCAAACTCCCTCTGCCAGGGTGAGTCCGGCGAGAACGCAAAGCCTGTGGCGTTTCTCCTCTCCGCCTGCAGCTTTATGAGCCCGTCGGCAAGGTTCTTTACCGCCGCCTTTGCGCGGGTCTTTGCCTTGTTCCAGTCGGTACCCCCCAGCTTTGACAGCTTTACAGCGGCGTCCTCCGACGCGCCTATATATTTTGACACCGCGTCCAGCTGCGTGGCGGGTATATAGAGCGTATCCGTTCCAGCGTACGCTATTTTTATATAGTCCTTCTCGGCGTTGTCCACCGTCCTTTTCACCATACCCACGAATCGCCCGATGCCGTAATTTTCATGGACCACCAGGTCCCCCGGTGACAGATCCGTGAAGCTGTCAAGTCTCTGCCGTCCCGCCGGCAGTTTCTTTTTTGTCCTGCGCCGGAATATATTCTGTGAAAGCTGTCCCTCCGTCAGCACCGCCAGTTTTATGTCGGGATACTCTATTCCCCCTGACAGCGCCCCGAGCGCTATGGCGCAGTTTCCCCTGCCCGGAAGCGCCGTCAGCTCAAAGTCCAGGGATGCAGGTATGTTCTGCTTCTCCAGATACTCCTTCAATATCTCGCCCCGGCGTCTGTCGCGCACAAGTACCACAACGCTAAACCCGCTGTGTCTGTAGTGCGAGATGTCGCTGGCGGCTGTCTCTAAGCTGCCGCCATAGCTTGACAGCTGCTTTGCTGTAAGCGACGACATTGTACGCGGCCTTAGGGGCAGAGTGCTTGTGGTGAAGCTGGCCAGCATGACCACCGGGTGTGAGGCCAGATCATCCGTCACCTCATCCCACTGCCTCAGAAGCCGCGTGGGTTCCCCCTCACTGACTCCCGCGGCTCTCAGCGCAGCCATGTCCTCACCAAGCTGATAGATCGTGTTTTTCCCTCTCTCGCCCAATCTTCCGGGCTCACACAGCAGCACCACGGTATCCGGTTTAAGATAATCTGCCGCCGTGGCCTCTTTATATATGAGGTCCAGGTATCTGTCTGACGCGGGGAGTGCTCTGCCCTCCCGTATGCGCGACATGTCGTCCCTGAGATTCTCAAGCACCTCTCTTTTTATCGATCGCTTTTTAAGAAGTGCCTTGCCATATCTGTCCATCCGGGCAAGAAGCCCATCCACCCCGCCGTCAGCTGCCGTCGGCAGAATCTCTCTTGCGGGAATGACAATATATTTTCCGAGATTTTCCGTCCTCCTCTGACTTGCCACATCGAAGTACCCCATCGAGTCTATCTCATCCCCGAAGAACTCACATCGTACCGGGTACTCCTCCAAGGGCGAAAACACATCAAGAATTCCGCCCCTTATTGAAAACTGTCCTGCGCCCTCCACCTGCGAGGTCCGCTCATAGCCGGCTTTCAGCAGCGTCTGCGTCAGTTCCTCAAGGCTCCTGCGCTCGCCGGCATTCAAGGTCACTGTCAGACTCTCAAGCACCTCCGGCGGAATCGTTTTCAGCATCAGCGCGTCCGGCGTCGTCACCGTAAAGCGCGGCTCTTTATCCATAAGACGCCTTAACTCGCACAGTCTGGCGCGTTCACCGTCTCTGGACACACCCTCCGCGTTGTAGAAAACGAAGTCCCGCCCATAGAGTCTTCCGACCTGCTGCCCTATGAGCGCAGAAGCATCTGACGCAAACCTGTTTGCCTCCCCCTCATCTGCGCACACAGCCATGACCGATCGCTTTGTCAGCATGTATATCGCCGCCGCCGCGTGGGCCCTGGGCAGCGCGCCTGTTCCCGACAGCAGCGCCGGGCACTGCCCATCCTCGATGGCTGTCAGCACTTTTCTGAAATTTTCCTCGGCCTCAATGGCCTTTGTAAGGATCTCCATAGTCGCTCCGTTCTGGATAATTTTAGCCTGCGCACACCGAAATACCCCCCGGAATCAGGGGGGTTATTCCACGTATATTGGCTTTAAATTGCTCTTCCCTTCACAGCGGGGACTTCTGAATCCTCGCGTATCTTCGCGGGTATCGGGGGTCTGTCTCTTCAGTCTTCAGAACCTCTACTATCCGGCGCTTTATCGACGTGCCCGGAATCGTCAGCTCATGAACCTCTCCCAGCTTCCCCCCAAGTACCTCGAAAGCGTGTTCAGCCCCCTCAATCTCCCCGTCGCTGTCCTCGCTTTTAAGCGCGAAAAATCTTCCACCGGGCCTGACAAGCGGAAGGCAGAGCTCCGCAAGAACGCTCAGCTCCGCTACGGCCCGTGAGACGACCGCGTCAGACCGCTCCCTGTACTCCCTGTCCAGTGCAAGCAGCTCTGCCCGGCCGTTGAGGCATGTGGCCTCAAGATTGAGGTCTGCGCATACCTCCCTTAAAAAATTCGCCTTCTTCTCCGTGGCCTCAAGAAGCGTCAGTCTGATCGTCGGCTCTGCTATCAGCATGGGAATTCCGGGGAAGCCGGCTCCGCTCCCCACGTCCATAACGCTCTTCTCCCTGAAATCCCACACTGTTATGGTCGCGATGCTGTCGAGAAAGTGACGCTGTGATGTGGCCTCCTCCCCCTCTATGGATGTGAGATTGAATTCCCTGTTCCTTCTTGCAATGAGGTCATAGTATGTTCTGAACCTCCCCGGCGCGTCCTCGTGAAGCTCGATGCCGAGCTTCCTTGCGCCTTCAAGGACCAGCTCCTCAACCATTTGCGCCCTTATCCTGCGCCTTCAGCAGATCGCGGATCTCCGCGAGAAGCTGCTCCTCCTTTGTAGGCTCCGGCGCCGGCGCGGGCGCAGGTTCCGGCGCGGGCTCCGCCGGCTTATCATCCTTTTTGCGGTGCAGGGAGTTCACTGCCTTTACGAGGCAGAAAATCGCAAACGCCACGATCAGGAAATCAAGTATCGTCGCCAGAAATGTCCCGAAGTTCACTGTGACCGCCGCTGAGACCTCGGCCCCGTCCTCGATCACCGCCTTTTTGAGCACCAGCTGCCAGCTTGAGAAATCAATCCCACCTGTTAGCATCGAGATAAGCGGCATCAGTATGTCGTTTACCAGCGATGTGCTTATTTTGCCAAATGCTGAGCCTATGATGACACCGACTGCCATGTCCAGCACATTGCCACGGGCTATGAATTCCTTAAATTCCGCAAGGAAGCCCTTCGTCTTTTCCGCCATCTTATTTTCCTCCTACTTATTTTATTCCGCACCCCGGCCTTGATGCGCCTTAGAGTGTCCTCGTTTTTTCCAGCTTATCCTTGCCGCCCATATAGGGCCTTAAGACCTCCGGAATTGTCACGCTCCCGTCGGCCTCCAGATTGTTCTCCAGGAACGCAATCAGCATCCTCGGCGGAGCTACGCAGGTGTTGTTCAGCGTATGCGCGAGGATTATGCTGCCATCCTCTTTTTTTATCCGTATCTTCAGCCGCCTTGCCTGTGCGTCACCTAGATTGGAGCATGAGCACACCTCAAAATACTTTTTCTGTCTTGGACTCCACGCCTCAATGTCACAGGATCTGACCTTGAGATCCGCCAGATCCCCTGAGCAGCACTCTATCTGTCTCACAGGTATGCCGAGGCTCCTGAACAGCTCAACAGAGTAATGCCACAGCTTCTCGTACCAGTCCATTGACTCCTCAGGTCTGCATATCACTATCATCTCCTGCTTTTCAAACTGGTGGATGCGGTATACTCCCCGCTCCTCCAGGCCATGCGCGCCCTTCTCCTTGCGGAAGCACGGCGAGTAGCTCGTGAGAGTGTGGGGCAGACTGGCCTCCGGAATTATCTGGTCAATGTATCGCCCTATCATTGTGTGCTCGGATGTCCCTATGAGATAGAGGTCCTCCCCCTCTATCTTATACATCATGGCATCCATCTCCGGGAACGACATGACCCCCTCAACAACGCTCCCGTGCATCATGAAGGGCGGGATCATGTAGGTGAAGCCCTTTCCTATCATGAAGTCCCTGGCGTATGCAAGCACCGCCTCATGGAGCCTTGCCACATCGCCGATGAGATAGTAAAAGCCATTTCCCGCCACGCGCCTCGCGCCGTCCAGGTCTATCCCGCCAAGGCTCTCCATGATCTGGGTGTGATACGGTATCTCAAAGTCCGGGCAGGTAGGCTCGCCGAAGCGCTGCAGCTCCACATTGTGGGTGTCGTCCTGGCCTATCGGCACCGAGGGGTCTATCATCTGTGGTATCTGAAGCATCACCTCGCGAAGCTCGGCCGCGTACTGCTCCTCCTGTGCCTCCAGCTCCGCAAGCCTCTCAGCCTGCGACTTCACCTCCGCCTTCAGCTTCTCCGCCTCTTCAAGCTTCGCAGGGTCCTTCTTCGCCTGGCCCATCAGCACACCTATCTTTTTTGAGCTGGCGTTCCTCGCCGCCCGGAGCTCACTGGCCTCATTTATTGCCGCACGGTTCCTCCTGTCAAGATCCGCTGCCCTGTCAACCAGCGGAAGCTTCTCGTCCTGAAACTTCTTCTTTATATTCTCCTTTACCCTCCAGGGCTCCTCCCGTATGAGCTTAATGTCAATCATATCTTTCTCCCTTCATTTCTTCCTGAAGCTCCTGGTAGAGCCTCAGATATTCATCGTCCAGGTATTCCTCCAGCCGTTCAAGCTCACTTATATAGACCTCAGTGGCCATTCCCTCCCTCATCGCCCTGTAGAGCCTGAGCACACTTAAGTCCGCCTCAAGTCTCTTTATATCTGTATTTGCCCCGTTAAGCTCCTCCTCCAGCGCATCCAGCGCATCGCCCTTCTCCGTAAGCTCCATATTCCTCTCAGCAAGCTCATCCTGCGAGGCCTGGAGCTCCTCTCTCGTGCTCTCAAGCTCGTCCTCTAAATCCGCAAGCTCCTTCTCCCGCTGCTGTGCCTCCTGCATCAGCTGCTGGTTTGTATCCTGAAGCTCCTCTATATTTTTAAGCGCCTGAAGGGTCACCTCGCTGTGTTTGTCCGTCATATCCGTTATCGCTTCGTTGTTGGCTCTTCTCTGAATAAAATATGAGAGGACAATCAGTCCCAGAGCCACGGCGAACAGCACTGCCATGTAAACCAGTACGTTCATCTCACGCTTTTTAAGAGATGTCTCGTCCTGCTTCTGTACCTCCTCCCTGGCGGAGTCCCCGGTGTTTCCCGGATCGCTGCGCTTTTCAAGCTTCACTCCTTCGCACCCCCCGCGGGTTTTAATTTCAGAAGCTCCCTGTACAGTACCTCAAAGTCCTCAGGGCCGTAATACTCCAGCTCAAAGCGGCCTCTCTTCTGCCCTGCGCTGATGTGCACCTTCCGTCCCAGAGCCTTTGTAAGGCCCCTCTCCGCCTCGGCCATATAGTCAACGCCGTCCGGCGCCGTCCTTTGCGCCGTGCTGCTTTTACCCTTCTGGTCAATTGTCCTTTTGACCTGCTTTGTAATCTCCCGAACCGACATTCCGTCCCTGGCAGCCTTCCGGCCCAGCTCTATCTGCTGTTCAGGGCTCTCCAGCTCCAGTAATGCCCGGGCGTGACTTAATGTGAGCTCCTCCTGCTCAACCATCTTGGTCACATCCTCCGGCAGGGTCAGAAGTCTCAACGAGTTTGCCACCACGGGCCTTGACTTTCCCACCCGCTCCGACACCTGCTCCTGTGTCATATTGTAGGTATCCATAAGCGCCCTGTAGCCCCTCGCCTCCTCCATCGGGTTTAAGTCCTCCCTCTGAAGGTTCTCTATGAGCGCCAGCTCCGCTGTCTCCTTGTCATCCGCCTCCATTATGCGCACCGGCACCTCGTCAAGACCCGCCAGACGCGCTGCGCGCCACCTGCGCTCCCCTGCAATTATCTGATAATATCCGCCTTCCAGCGGCCGCACTGTTATGGGCTGGATCATCCCGTGCTCCCTGAGCGAATCCGCCAGCTCCGACAGTGCCTCCTCGTCAAAGCTCACGCGCGGCTGTCCCGTACGCGGCTCAAGCTTTGCAACCGGCAGCGCCACTGTTCCATCGGGCTCACCTGCCAGATCCTCTCCAAATAACGCGCCAAGTCCCGTTCCCAATCCTTTTGCCATCTCTCAACGCTCCGTTTCGCAGCTCTTGCTCACCTTTTATTTTCGTTTTCCCTTGTCCGTAAATCTCCTTAGACGCTCATAGAGCAGAATCACTCTGCCCCTCCCTTACTCCCCTTCAGCAAGGGCCTTTGCCCCGCCATTTAACGTGGCAAAGGGCAGCGTTGGCTGCCTTAAGAATTCAGCGGGTGATTGTATCCCCCCGGCGATTTTGAAAATGAAGCCCGCCGCCTTCAGGGCGGGGAACATCTTTGCCTTAGTTATAAATCCGTGCAGATAATCAGCCCCGCATGAAAGCCGCCTTTGCCTTTCAACGGCGACCTATATATTAATGTCCCTTCCCTCAGGCCCTTGACGCCTCATTTCGCTTCATAAACTCCTCCGCGAGAGCTATATATGCCTGTGAGCCCTTCGATGAGTAGTCGTAGGCCATGACGGGTTTTCCGTGACTTGGCGCCTCTGAAAGGCGCACGTTCCGCGGGATAACCGTTGAATACACCTTGTCCTTGAAATAGCGCTTTACCTCGGTTGCAACCTGTAATGACAGGTTCGTGCGGCCGTCGTACATGGTGAGAAGCACTCCCTCAATCTCCAGCGCCGGATTCATCCTGCGCCTTATGAGCCTGAGTGTGTTCATGAGGTCGCTCAGTCCCTCAAGAGCGAAGTACTCACACTGCACAGGAACCAGCACAGTGTCCGCCGCGGCAAGCCCGTTCAGTGTCAGCATCTCAAGTGACGGCGGGCAGTCCACAAGTATGTAGTCGTACCTGTCACGTATCGGCGTGAGCGACTTTCCCAGCACATGCTCGCGGTCGTCCATATCCACAAGCTCCACCACCGCTCCGGACAGCGACTTATTGGATGGCAGCAGGTCACCGTATTTCGTTTTCACAACCGCGGACTCCGCCGGCGCGCCGCCCACCATGACTCCATACGTCCCCGGCTTCTGGCGGTTTTTGTCCACTCCCATAGCCGATGTGGCGTTCCCCTGGGGATCTGCGTCGCAAAGCAAAACTCTCTTGCCCGCCCTTGCCAGTGCACAGCAGAGGCTTACGCAGGTGGTTGTCTTTCCCACGCCGCCCTTCTGATTGGCAACTGCTATTATTTTTCCCATCTGTTCTCCTCTGCTCGATTCCAATGTCCGGCCGGAGACGTCAGTCCGGCTTCTCCGCAACGGCTATTATATATCACCCGCGATTTGTTTTCAACTGTTTTTCAGTGACTGCGTTAAACATTTCGCTCCCGGGCGATAAGTTTCACGTGAAACAATTTATGTCCCCCCCTCCTGCTGTTTCGCGCAAAACAATATATTCTCCTCTCAAAAGTTTCACGTGAAACATTTTATGTTCTTCTATCCTGCTGTTTTGCTAAAAGCTTTTTGCTCCTCCCGAAATGTTTAACTTAAACTTCTGCTCTTCCTTCTTGCTGTTTCGCGCAAAACATTTTGCTCTCCTCCCGAAATGTTTCACGTGAAACAATTTTATATTCCTTTCCGGCTGTTTCACATGAAACAGTCAGCCGAGGAAGAGGTCAATGTCCTCGATAGAGAGCCCCTCATGGATGGCAAGATTGAGCCCGTATCCTATGAGGCGCGAAATATTCCTGACGTCAGAGTCAATATCCTTTGGCGTGACAATCATCGAGCAGTGGCGCCGAAGGGTGTCCTCGTCCAGGTCGACGCCGGATCTGGCGGCAAGGTCGATGGTGAGAGTTGCGGCGTCCACAACGGTCGGGACACCAATGGCCAGAACAGGCACGCCCAAAGTGCCGCTGCTGAGCTCTCTTCTGGCGTTTCCCACGCCGGAGCCTGGGACAATGCCGCTGTCAGAAATCTGGATGGTTCTGCAGACTCTGTCGACAGAGCGCGAGGCAAGTGCGTCCACGGCGATAACAACTGACGGCTCGACCTGACGCACGACAGCTTCAACAATGCTGACACTCTCGATACCGGTGAGGCCGATTACACCGGGTTCTATGGCGGCGACATCTCCGAACCCGGCAAAATTATCTCCTGCCTTGCTGCGGAGATGACGGGTGACAAGAGTGTTTACCAAAGTCTCATGGCCAACTGCGTCCGGAGTGATTGATGGGTTTCCAAGCCCGACAACAAGGACAGAGCCAAAGCCATCGGGAAGAAGTGACCGCAGCTGACGGGCGACAACAGCCGCACCGGATTTAAAGGCGTCATCCTCTCTGCGAAGAAATCTGCCAAGCTCCACAGTGACATACCTGCCGACAGGCTTGCCAAGCTTATCTGACGCCTCACGGGTAAGCACATGGACCAAAGTCACAGGAAACCCCATCTCGCAAGACCTCTCCTCGGACAGGCCATCAGGATAGGAACCGTTTTCCTCAACCCAGATCTGACGCGACTCAAGCGCCAGATCAGAACGACGACGCATCATAAATGCCTCCAGAAAACAGGATAGACATAGTATGCGCAGGAAAGAAGAAAAAACGCGCTGAAAACGGAATTTA
>CAYPMJ010000066.1:0-10648 GCA_964411785.1 uncultured Oscillospiraceae bacterium | reverse complement strand
CTTCCAGTCGGCGCGGTTGTCAGGTGGAAGTTAAGATTGCGAAACCTTTCGTAGAAATTAATTATGCAAACATGGGTTCATGGGACTGAACACCATAAGATTGCCAAAAGGGCAGCATCTTCGGGTGCCGCTCTTTCCTTATTTCATTTCGATGAATGTTATATAACGGTTTTTAATTGATTTGTGCCGGAAGTGGCAAACTCAGGCCGGAATAGACGATAACAGCACAAGGCAGACAAGCAGACAGGAGAGTATTCGTTTTTTCATAGCATCTCCTCCGAAAGTGAAGTATTTGCAAAATAGTGTACTTTTTTGTAAGCCTTTTTTGTCTTTCTCAGAATCGCTAATCAGCAAAAATTTTTGTCAATTTTGGTATTTACAAGCGGACTGAGATGTGCTAAAATTGAACATATTGAATGGAACTGTGAATTTACAAAAAAGTACACTTTTCTGTAAAAAAGCCACTTTGCAAAATAGCCGATTTTTCGTAAATCTGCTCCGGATACCGTTAGGCTGCGCAAGTCACCCCACGCCTTAAGAAGTACATTTTTTGCATCCTCCATCACATGCTTTGTTTTAGAAAAGCGGAGAGCACCGGTGACGGTGCTCTCCGCTTTCTCAGTGGTCTTTAAAAGACCAGGCCGCTCATTTTTACTTTATGTCGATCTGCTTTGATACGGGCTTTGTCTCGCACAGCTTCGGCAGCTTCAGATCAAGCACACCGCCCTCATAGCTGGCCGTAATGCCCTCAACGTCGATGCCGCTCACATCAAAGCTGCGGCTGTAGGCGCCGTAGGAGCGCTCGAAGCACACGTACTTGTCGCGCTTATCCTTCTCCTCGTGCTGAGAGTGGCGCTCCGCATTGATGGTCAGCGTGTCGCCGCTCAGATCGAGGTGTATGTCCTCCTTGTTGAATCCTGGGAGGTCCGCCTTCAGATCATAATGATCACCCTCATCGGTGATGTCGGTCCTGAACTCCGCCAGGGAGTTGCTGGAGAAGAAATTATCCCCGAAAAACCGGCGCTCCATGTCCTCCATCTCGGAGAACGGGTTCCATGTGCTTACCTGATTCTTGCGATAAGGTCTGAGTTCAAACATAATCAATTCCTCCTTAAATTTTCAGTTTACGGTGATCCGGAATTGATTCGGCGGAGGAGTGGATCATCAGGCTTCCGCCGGCCGGGACGCGCCCCACGGTATCTCATCGTGGGCCTCATTTCCCCTTTGCAACCAGTATGATACCTCTCAATTTAGTATTTTATGTTACAGCAATGTGAACGATTTGTAAACTTAGCACTCGAAACATGAGAGTGCTAAAAATCTCACGGCCCGGGAATCACGCGGGAAACTGCCTTCCGGTGTGGTCGATGGTGTAATCGCCTGTCAGGATGAGCTGACCCACGGGCACAATCTGGTACCCGTCGGCGATAAGAAACCTGACTATGTCCTCAAGCGCCTCCGGAGTGTGCTTTGCAGCATTGTGAAAGAGAACAATTGATCCGGCTGAGACGCGCTGAGTCACCCTTGAGTAGATGTCCTGCGCGGAGAGGCCCTTCCAGTCCAGCGAGTCCACATCCCACTGCACAGGCTCGATGCCCATGCTCCTGACAGCGGCAATGACATGGTCGTCGTATTCCCCGTATGGCGGGCGGAACAGCGTCGGACGCACACCGGTGACGGACTCTATTTTGTCGCAGCAGCTCGAGATGTCCGCCACGATCTGGTCAGCGGTCAGCGTATTGAAGTGGGCGTGGCTGTCTGAGTGGTTCATCACCTCATGCCCGGCCTCGTGGAGCGCCAGCACCGATTCGGGGTATTTGTCCACCCAGTCCCCCACAACAAAAAATGTGACTTTCACGTTGTATTTCCCCAGTATGTCTATCAGCGTCTGGGTATCCTCATTGCCCCACGCAGCGTCGAAGGACAGCGCCACCATCTTCTGGTCGCGCTCGACGCTGTAGATGGGCAGCTGACGCGTGTTCGCTGCACCCACAGACTCAGGCGACCGTAAGAGGCAGAGGACAGCCGCCGCCGACGCCAGGGCGGCAAGCGCGGCAAGACAGCGTCTTTGTTTCCCGGACAGTGCTCTGTACCTTCCAGACAGTTTTTTAAGTAAATTGTTCTGCATGTTATCACCCCCTCAGAGCTTATGAGGGAGCGGCAGGGGATAGTACGGCTAATTTAAAGCAGCGTCTTTTTCCATCGGCCAGTTATACATTCTGCTTCGATGCAGAAAGGATAATATGGCTCTCTCCCGGGAGGTGTGGGCAGGGAAGGAGAAAAGCGGCGTAAATATAAAAATCACGGGGCTCCACATGATGTACTTGAAATCTTCAGAAAATCAAGTACCAGAGTGGAGCTCCGTGACAGTATTGTGTCCGGGGCCTGGCCTATTCAAGCTCGAAGGCGCCGGTGTAGAGCTGGTAATAGGTACCCTTCTGGCTTATCAGGAAATCGTGGGTGCCCCGCTCTATGATGCGGCCCTTCTGCAGGACTATGATCGCGTTGGAGTTCATGACGGTTGAGAGCCTGTGGGCGATTACGAACACGGTCCGCCCCTCCATCAGCGAGTCCATGCCGCGCTGGACAATCCGCTCGGTGCGCGTGTCGATGGAGCTTGTGGCCTCGTCCAGAATCATCACAGGCGGATCAGCCACGGCAGCACGGGCAATCGACAGCAGCTGACACTGTCCCTGTGACAGTCCGGAGCCGTCCCCGCTGAGCATGGTCTCATAGCCCTGGGGCAGACGAGATATGAAGTCGTGGGCGTTCGCCCGCTTCGCCGCATCGATACACTCCTCGTCTGTGGCGTCAAGCCGCCCATAGCGGATGTTGTCCATGACTGTCCCGGTGAAGAGATTTACGTCCTGGAGGACTATGCCAAGGGAGTGGCGCAGATCGTCCTTGCGGATTCTGTTAATGTTGATACCGTCATAGGTTATCTTCCCGTCCTCAATGTCGTAAAAACGGTTTATGAGGTTGGTGATCGTGGTCTTGCCGGCGCCTGTGGCGCCAACAAAGGCCAGCTTCTGCCCGGGCCTGGCGTAGAGACTTATGTCGTAGAGAATCTGATGCCCGGGCTCATAGGCAAAGTCCACGTCATTAAACACCACATCGCCTCGCACGGGGACATACGGAGCATTTTCGTCGGGGAGCTTCCAGGCCCACTGGCCTGTGGAGGTGGCGCTCTCCGTCAGCGTGCCGTCGGGAGCCGTTGTCACGTTCACCAGACGGACGTCGCCGTTGTCCTCCTCGGAGGACTCGTCCATCAGATCGAATATACGCTCAGCGCCCGCAAGCGCCATGACCACGGAGTTCAGCTGCTGCGAGGCCTGGTTCAGAGGCATGTTGAAGTTCCGCGTGAGCTGCAGAAACGACGCGATGCTCCCAAGAGTCAGCCCGCCGATACCGCCTATCGCCATCGCGCCGCCGACTATGGCGCAGATCACATACAGCAGGTGACCCAGGTTCGCCATTATGGGCATGAGGATATTTGCATAGGTGTTCGCCTTTGAGGCGTTCTCGCACAGCTCGCTGTTGAGCTTGTCAAAGTCCTCCCTGGAGCGGTTCTCGTGGTTGAAGACCTTGACCACCTTCTGGCCGTTTATCATCTCCTCCGCAAACCCGTTTACAACGCCAAGGGACGTCTGCTGCTTTACGAAGTAGTGCCCGCTCCTGCCGCCAATCCGGCCGGCTATGAAGAGGTTAAGGACCATGAATACGACCACGATTATCGTCAGGTGGATGGACATGACACACATACTCACAAACACCACGATAATCGTCGCGAACGTGTTAATCAGCTGCGGGAAGCTCTGCGAGATGAGCTGCCGCAGGGTGTCGGTGTCATTTGTGTATTTGCTCATGATGTCGCCGTGGGTGTGGGTGTCAAAATACCTGATGGGAAGCGTCTGCATGTGTGAGAACATGTTGACGCGGATGTCCAGCATCACCTTCTGCGAGACGGTGATCATGATGCGGTTGTACGCAAATGAGGAAATAATTCCCGCGACATATATGCACGCCATGACGCCAAGAGCGCTGGCAAGGCCTGAGAAGTCAGGGTTTGCCGTTCCAAGAAGCGGTGTGACATAGTCGTCGAACAGTGTCTTCAGGAAAACGGAGCCAGCAGCCCCTGCGACGGCAGATATGAGTATGCAGAAGAACACTATCAGAAGCCTTGCCGCGTTGCCCTTGACCATGATGCGCGCAAGACGCATGAACGTCCCCTTAGCGTCCCTTGCTCCGGGACCTCCGCGCCCGCCGCCTGGCCCCTGTGGGCCTGGACCACGATTGTTATTTGCCATTTTCGTCTCCCCCTTTCTGCTGTGAGACGTATACCTCGCGGTATATCTCGCTTCGCTTGAGCAGCTCGTCATGAGTTCCAACGTCCACTATGCGGCCGCCGTCCAGTACGACAATCTTGTCAGCGTCCTGTACCGACGTTATGCGCTGAGCGATTATAATTTTCGTCGTCTCAGGTATGTAACTCCGGAACCCTGCGCGGATGAGGGAGTCCGTCCTCGTGTCCACGGCGCTGGTGGAGTCGTCGAGAATGAGTATTTTAGGCTTCTTCAACAGCGCCCTGGCAATGCAGAGCCGCTGCTTCTGCCCGCCGGAGACGTTGCGCCCGCCCTGTTCTATGTGCGTATCATAGCCGTTGGGGAGCTCACGGATAAAGCCGTCAGCCTGTGCAAGCTTGCACGCCTCAATAAGCTCATCGTCTGTGGCGCTCTCATTCCCCCAGCGAAGATTTTCCTTCACTGTCCCGGAGAAGAGCTCGTTTTTCTGCAGCACCATCGCCACCGCGTCTCGCAGCGGCTTCAGAGCATAGCTGCGCACATCGACTCCGCCAACTTCGACCGTCCCCACTGTGGCGTCATAGAGACGAGGTATCAGCTGGACAAGCGTCGATTTTCCGGAGCCTGTGCCGCCGATTATCCCCACAAGCTCCCCGGAACGGATATCAAGGTTAATGTCCGTCATGCAGAGCCTGTCCTTGTCGCCCTTGTAACTGAAGCCCACGTGGTCAAGGCGTATGCTCCCGTCGGCCACCGTGGTGACAGGGTCCGCCGGATCAACAATCGAGGGCTCCTCGTTCAGCACCTCGCCTATGCGGTCCGCGTCGGCGCGGGCCATCGTTATCGTCACATACGTCATGGAGAGCATCATCAGGGATGAGAGAATCTGCATGGTGTATGTGAACATGCTCGTGAGCTCCCCGACGGTGAGCTCAGTAGCGCCGGAATTTACAACTATCTTCGAGCCGAACCATGAAATGAGAATCATGCATGTATAGACCACCGTCTGCATGGCCGGCTGGTTGAAGGCAAGCAGTCTCTCGGCGCGGGTGGAGTAGTCGTAAATCTGCTGTGACGCCGTGCGGAACTTGCCCTTTTCATGCTCCTCCCGGACGAAGGATTTGACAACGCGTATGCCATGCAGATTTTCCTGTATGACATTATTGAGCCAGTCGTAGGCGTCGAACATCTTCTCAAAAACCACATGGGCCTTTGACGCGATTAAAAGCAGAACTGCACCCAGAACCGGTATGGCCGCAACGTATATCCACGAGAGCTTCACGCTTATGGTGAAGGTCATAACGAGTGCGAATATCATGTTAAGCGGCGCACGGACGGCCACACGCGTCAGCATCATAAAGGCCGTCTGAATGTTAGTCACATCGGTGGTGAGCCGCGTCACCAGCCCGCCGGTACTGAATTTGTCAATATTGGAGAATGAGAAATCCTGTATCTTGTAGAACACGTCGTGACGCAGATTCTTGCCGAAGCCGGCTGCGGAGATGGCGTTATAGCGTCCCGAGAGCGCTCCGCAAAGCATCCCGAGCGCCGCAAGCAGCAGCATCACAAGCCCCGAGAGGACAGTGTAGCGCATGTTGCCCTCCTCGATGCCCTTGTCAATGAGGCGGGCGATGACAAGCGGTATCAGCGAGTCAAAGACGACCTCACCGGCTACGAAAATCGGTGTGAGAATGGTCTCAACCTTGTACTCCCTGACGCAGCCTAGAATTCTTTTGAACATTGTGCTTTCCCTCCTTCGCAGCGCAAACCGGAATTCCGGATCAGCTTGTCCAGAAGTCGGTGCAGTTCCGACAGCTCCTGCGCCGAAAAATCACGGACAAGAGACTGCTCTGCCTTGTTGAGACGCGAGCGCGTCTGCTTATCTGCATCGATTCCCGCCTCGGTGATGACTATGCGTTTGAGTCTTCGGTCATGTTCGTCGGGAAGAAACTCAACGTATCCCTTCTCGGCAAGCCGCCCTAGAAGACCTGTGGCGGTGGGATGCTTGATGTTGAATTCCGTCTCGATGTCCCGCTGACATGGAGGCGACTCTCTGTGGTCCCTGAGATAACCCAGAATGAAGGACTGAGCCCCTGTCATGCCAAGTTCCGCAATGGAATTGTCCACAGTCCGCCGGAAAGTGTTGGAGATGGCCTTCAGCTTTGGACCAACTCTCTCCGGAGGTATTGATGCATCCAAACCTATCCCTCCCTTAAAAAGTAGCTTGCGACGTATTATATCCCATTGCCCTTTGAATGTCAAGGGTGTTTACCGGCTTTTTCACGGAAACAACGGTACGCCGTGCCCAGGTCGGATTCGCCGCCCGCTGTCACAGCCGCCCACTCTCCGCTGGACAGAGAGGGGTTCGTATGGTATAATAGCCACAACACCGTTGTGGCTATTATACTTAATTTAAGGCCGCGCCGGTGGCGCATGGCCAAATTATACTTTATTAAGGGCGCGCTTTAAGCGCATGGTCTGCCGTGCGGGACGCTCAAAGAGAGGGTGTGGATTTAAAATGGATTACCTTTCCATAGAATTTCCGGAGAAAATGCTGCACGAGATATCGACCCTCGGGCTTGCGTATATAGGCGACGCGGTGTATGAGCTTATGACGCGGGTGTATCTTGCAGAGTCTGGCAAGGAGACGAACAGAGGTCTGCACCGTGCGGCAGTGGAGATAGTGTCGGCGCCGGCCCAGGCGCTGGCGATGGAGCGGCTTATGCCGATGCTGACGGAAGAGGAGGCAGAGGTATTCAGGAGAGGACGGAACGCCCATGTGAACGGGATACCCCCAAAGGCCACACCGGGAGAGTACCATGCGGCCACAGGACTTGAGGCGCTGTTTGGGTTTCTCTATCTGAGAGGGGAGAGGGAGCGGCTGAATCAGCTCTTTTCCGCAGCGCTGGAGGGAGGAAAGTAAAATGGCAATGGATTCGATATTTTTAAGCTGCCTGGTCTCCGAGCTTGCGCCGGACCTGACAGGAGCAAGAATAGAGAAGGTCAACGAACCTGCCCGTGGGACAGTTGTACTTAGCTTACGCGGCAGCAGGGGACGCTTTGAGCTACTTATAGGAGGCGGAGGAGGCGTACCCAGGCTTCATCTGACCACGCTGGATTATGAGCATCCACAGGAGCCGCCGATGTTCTGCATGCTGCTGCGCAAGCATCTGACCGGGGCGCGGATCATTTCCATTACACAGCCGCCCTTTGAGAGGATGATAGAGTTGAAGCTTGCTGCACCGGGCCTTTTTGGGGAGGGTGAAGAGCGGTTTCTGATAGTTGAGCTTCTCGGCAGGAGCGCGAATGTGATACTCACAGACGGGGATAAGCTGATTACGGATTGCCTTACTCGCGTGGGAGCACTTGGGGAGAGGCGCGCTGTGCTGCCAGGACTCAGATATCTGCCTCCCCCGCCGCAGAACAAGGCGTCGCTGCCGGAGCTTTCGGAGGAGGAGCTTCGGGAACGGCTTTTCGCCGGCGAGGGAGGGGAGACGCTGGAGAGACAGCTTGTAAGGGAGTTTCTTGGCATCTCCCCCCTGACAGCACGGGAGCTGTGTTTCCAGGCATACGCAGATACAGCGATAAGGGCAGTGCAGGCACGGGAGCTGGATGGCGGCCAAGCGATTCTGAGGCGTCTTACCGAGCTTGCGGAGAGTATCAGGACAGGCGGCTTCAGACCGTATATGCTGACTGGACCTGATGGAGTGCCGTTTGAATTTTCCTATATGCCAATAATGCAATATGGGCCAGGGTATACGCTGAGAGAGCAGGAGAGCTTTTCAGCGCTTCTGGACAGCTTCTGCGGCAAAAGGGACGAGGAGGAGAGGCGCAGAGGCCGCTCCCGTGAGCTGACGCGGACAGTGAGGAACGCGAGGGACCGGGCAGTGAAGCGCCTGGCGCTTCAGCGCGGGGAGCTTCTTGAGACAGAAAACCGGGAAGAGCTGCGCGAGTGCGGGGATCTGATTACGGCGAATATATACAGGATGAAGAAGGGCGATACAGTGCTGAGGGCAGAGGACTACTTTAATGGCGGGGAGCGGGAGATACGTCTGGACCCGCTGAAAACTCCCCAGCAGAACGCGGCGAGGTATTACAGGGAATACAGCCGCAGGAAGAGCGCCCAGGTCCACCTTGCAGAGCGCATAGCGGCAGGGGAGGAGGAGCTTGAATATCTTGAGAGTGTCCTTGACGAGCTTGAGCGGGCGGAGAACGAGCGGGAGCTTCAGGAGATACGGCTGGAGCTGTTGGACACGGGTATTCTCCGCGGGACAAAGGGAAGCAAGCGGGAACGGAGGCCGTCACCGGCAGGCCCGCTCCGGTTCCAGTCGAGCGGAGGGTTCGAAATCCGCGTGGGGCGAAACAACGCGCAGAACGACGCCCTGACGTTAAAGGGATCAGCTAAGACAGATTTATGGCTGCACACCCAGAAGGTACACGGCAGCCACGTGGTGATCTCCTGTCAGGGGCGGGAGCCTGACGAGCAGACCATACTCGAGGCCGCGTCACTTGCTGCGACGTATTCCCAGGGAAGGAAATCCGGCAAGGTGCCGGTTGACTGCACTCTGGTCAGACATGTAAAGAAGCCGGCTGGCGCCCGGCCCGGGATGGTCATATACACAGATTACAGAACCGTTCTGGCAGTCCCCGATGAGGGACTTGCCGCGAGGCTCAGAAAATAAATCGCGGATCGCCCTGAGCAGGTTCTGCGATCGGGAGCGAGGTGACAGAGGTTGTGATTATCTATTTGCAGACGATTGACAATCCGTCTGATAAAGCAAAATTTGAGCAGGTCTATCTGCACTACCGGGCGTTTATGTATCAGGTTGCATACCGCATTCTGGAAAATCAGCAGGACGCTGAGGATGCGGTCCATAATGCCTTTCTCAGTATCGCGAAGCATATTGACGATATTGAAGCTCCGAAGAGTCTGCGGACACGCAGTTATGTTTATGTCATTGTGGAGCGAAAAGCCATAGATCTCCATCGGAAGAGAACGGAGCATGAGTGCGAGGAATTCAATGAGGATGAACTGGACATTACATATACGCCGTCGGGAGAAGATGACCTGATGCGGTGTATCATGAAGCTTCCGCCACGGTACAGGGAGGTCATCCTGCTTAAGTACAGTCACGGATATTCCACAAAAGAGGTTGCTGAATTATTGGGTATAAGTCCCGAGACGGCCAGCAAGCTGGATCAGAGGGCAAAGAAGAAACTGGAAGAAATCTGCAGGGAGGAGGGCGTCACATGATTTCCGATGAAAGGCTGTCTGAAGCGGCGCGGGAGGCCGAGAAGGAACTCCTTTCGGCTTTACCGGAGCCGGAGGAGTGTGAGGCCCAATTCTCACCGGCATTCAGACGCAGAATGAAGAGGCTGGTCAGCAGAACAGATCATCCGATCAGATATTGGTCGTGGAGGGCAGTGGCCTGTATTCTGCTTGTCATCTTACTTGGAGCAGGCAGTGTGCTCGCCTTCAGCACTGATGCAAGAGCGGCCTTTACTAAATGGGTAAGAGATATTTTTGGAGAAAACGGGGTTTTATATACATATGGGGGTGAGGACAGGGAGCTCCCGGAAAGTGTGTACTATCCCGCTTGGATTCCAGATGGATATTGCGAGTCAAATCGATTTATGGCATATACTTATGCAGTTATAATATACACAAATAGCGAGGAAGGGTGTCTTCTTTCTTTTAGTTACAGCACTTCTGCTAATGTGTACGTTGAGACCCGGGAAACAGATATTCAGACCGTCCATGTAGGGGATGCAGTTGCTGACCTGTATCTTGATCGACGGGAGGGAAACGCAAATACCCTTGTATGGAGTGATGAAGAAAAGGGCGTAATTTTCCTGATATCGGCGCATTGTTCAGGCGAGGAAATGATAAAAATTGCCGAGAGTATTACTGATGAGGATCGTATACCCGAGTAGTATCGAGGCAGATAAATATTTTTAAAACGGTGCACAGAATCGGGTCGGAGTGCCGTCATATAGCGGGGAGGAGGTGATGAATGGCCGTGACCGGAAAATGGTGTAAATTGAAAAAAGGGAGAGCCAGTGGTTCAGCCTCCAGGTATAATGATGAATTGGACAAACTCAGCATAACCTGGGAGGAAGAACCAATGGCTCAACTTATTATTGCTCTGAATCAAAAAGAAATTCAAGCGAAATTATTTTTGGAAAGCTTCGAAAAAGATGTCAGATTTGACATTCATCGGCCATATATAAATGAGGGTATTTGCACTGAAATTCAATTAACCCAATCTGTCTATCTGTCCATGGGTCATGCGAGTGAAATTTTGCAGGATTGGCATGCAATTAAACCGGTATATTTCTGCAACACC
>CAYPMJ010000065.1:0-10673 GCA_964411785.1 uncultured Oscillospiraceae bacterium | reverse complement strand
GTGGATATTGAGGACATTCGTGTAGTGGTCAACTATCTTATTTCTGAGACTGTAGAGCAATACTATCAGGAGGTTGGACGAGGAGGGAGAGACGGGAAACCGTCATACGGCTATCTCCTGTACACTAATCAGTCGAAGCGTGGCCGAAAGATGTTGCTGAACAGTACATTATGTACAGAAAAAAGTCTTCGTGATGAATGGGACGACAGAAGACTTGAAGCTGGCCAGACATTCGATCACGTGAGTTATGAAAGCATGAATGAGGAGCAGAGGACGGCCTTTGCCTTGCTTATAGACTATGACGTTATCTCTGTCGTTGCAAAAGGGGTACAGTCTGTCAGGTGCTTTGAAGCAGTGAATGACGAGGGGAGGAAGCTTTTAAGTGATCTCTCTCAGTATTCCAGAACGGGACTTGTGAGTATAGCTGCCAGGAAGTCCGGAAAGGACATTAATACTCTTTCCCTTGAAATATGGGAGCAGTGCGTAAAGGGAAATATCCGGTTGAAGTCTGCTCCCAGCAAAGCGATATTTTATACGGTCAAGAATCAGCTGACAGATGAGATTGTACAGGATATCCTTGAGGATCAGGCGGAAAAAAAGGATTCGCGTGTAAAGGCTTTTGAGAGTTTTACGGAAGGAATCGAAGCCGGAAAGACAGCTGAAGAGCTTATCAAGGAGGCATTGGATATATAGGAGGCGAGCTACATGGCAACTTTTATACCCAGCTTGAAGCCGGAGGATTTTAATAACAGCTATGGGGAAATGAAGGTGTACGAGGCACTCCGCTCCCTGAGCGATCAGTATGTCGTATTCTACTCTTTAAGTTGGGTTGGAATCAACGAAAACCGCACCATCGGAGAGGCTGACTTCGTTGTCCTTCATCCTTGTAAGGGCGTGTTGGTCATCGAAGTAAAATCTGGCGAGATCGAGTATAAAAACGGTGAGTGGATTCAGAAAAATACGCACATGAAGAATGCCAAGCGTATTGATCCGCTGGGACAGGCAAGGAAAAGCCAGTTTGAATTATTGGACAGATTGTTAAAATCGGACTGCGACTTCCGCCTGCCCATGATGTGCTATTGCGCATGGTTCCCATCTGTCGAGATGCCTGATGAAGGATTGCTTCCGCCGGAAGCCGCTAAAGAAATTGTTCTTGACGAAAAAAGCCTTGATAACCCTGAAAAGGCTATCAACTCTTGCTTTGAATACTGGAAGAAGAAGCATCGATCAGTAAGATTGAATCAGAGACAGTTTCAGGAGGTGGTGGATACTCTATGTCCGCATTTCCATGTTGTGCCAAAGCTGAAGACGAGAGAGGAGGAGCTTGACTCCTCATATATTCAGTTGACAAACCAGCAGGCTGCACTTCTGGATTTTCTGGAAGAGCAGCAGACGGCAGTTGTTCATGGGCTCGCAGGAACCGGAAAGACAGTGCTTGCAGTAGAGAAGGCCAAGCGTTTGGCATCGGAAAATGAACCCGTATTATTTCTCTGCTACAACAGTTTTTTGCGGGATGTGCTTAAGGACAATAACGCCATCCCAAATGTGACATTTCATAATGCTCATTCACTTGCTTTTGAGATCATGGGCCCATCGGATGCGCCGATTGATGTTGCACTGTCGAAATTTGAGGACTATCTTGAGGAGACCTTTGATGAGGACAGCTGGAGATATGGCAACATCATCGTTGACGAAGGTCAGGATTTAGACGATAGGCTGCTGAACCGTCTTTATGAGCTGGTACAGAAGAAGCATGGGTGCTTCTATGTCTTCTATGACCGGAATCAGTACATCATGAAAAATCAGCCGCCTCAATGGATAGAGAATGCTGAATGCCGTCTTGTTCTTCACAAGAACTGCAGGAACACTGCTGAAGTGTTCAGGACATCTTGCAGCATTATGGGGTTGGAAAAAGTATCGTATAACGAGATTCATGGGGAAATTCCTGCGGTTAAGTTCTATCAGACAGCATCGGAGATGGAAGCCATAGTCAGTGATTTCATGAAGCGGGTAACCGAGGAAGGACTTCTGCCTGAAGATGTCGTAGTTCTGACGGCTAAGACTGTAGAAAAATCGTGGCTGGACGTCACAAAAGAGTACGGTGGCCGGCGACTATCTCTCACTATGGAACCGGATAAGGTTTTATTTACAACAATCAGAAAGTTTAAGGGGCTGGAGGCCGAGGCCATCCTGATAATTGATGTGCCAATGTCATCTCTTGCAGCACAGGAGAATCGCAGGTTGCTCTATGTTGGGTCATCCAGAGCTAAAAACCTTCTGAATATCGCTATGCTGGAGGATGTGGGAAGCGGTGACATGGGAGATCTTATCCGGAGGCTTGCACCGGGAAGAAACGTCCCCAAAAACAAGAAAGGATTAAAACGGCTGTTAAACATCGACCTTTAGAGGTTTCGGATAGGAGGCACAGCCGGAGCGGGCACAGCTGGTGGAATAATATCGAGGTATAAGTTGTAAACATTCACCGCCCTTAGTTTCTGCATTTCTGCAAAAACTAAGGGCGGATTTCCGTTGACTTTACCCTCAGCGAGATGTATAATCTGGTTAGCTTAAGCTAACCACCGGCAGAGCACTCAGCTGAGATACGGATTTTCTACAGAAGATGTCTCACAAAGGGCAAAGTGCCATGTGGCTGTAAGGGAAAGAGAAGGAGTGTGACCAATTGTTTATTGATCTGAAAAATGCCGTGAAGAAATACGGGAAGGGCGAAACGGAGGTATATGCCCTGGACCACGCCTCGCTGGAGCTGGAGCAGGGCAAAATCTGTGTGATTTTAGGCCCGTCTGGCTCCGGGAAAAGTACGCTGCTCAATATGCTCGGAGGTCTGGATACGCTGGACGGGGGAGAGCTCACCGTAGCGGGGAGAACTATTAATGGGCTGAGCCAGGACCAGCGCACGATATATCGCAGGGAGGATGTGGGCTTTGTCTTTCAGTTTTACAATCTGATTCCAGATTTGACTGTGGAGGAGAATATAGAGGTTGTTGCGGACATCTCCGAAAAGCCGTTGGATATGGATGAGGTGCTGGGGGCTCTTGAAATTGAAAAATACCGCCGCCGTTTTCCAAAGGAACTTTCCGGTGGGCAGCAGCAGCGGGTGGCCATTGCCCGCGCGATGATCAAAAATCCGAAGCTGTTGCTCTGCGACGAGCTCACAGGAGCACTGGACACCAAATCCTCCCGTCAGGTGCTCCGGTTCATTGAGAAAATGAACATCCAGTTCGGTACGACCATTGCCATTATTACTCATAACGAGGCAATCGCGGACATGGCCGATCAGGTCATTCGTCTGAAGGACGGATATGTGTCCGAGAGTTGGAAGAATGAGAAAAAGACTGCCGCCGCAGAGCTTGCTCTGTGAGGAGATGCGCCATGAAGCTGAATAGACGCTACACCCGCAATATCCGGGAAAATCTCTCCTTCTACATATCCGCCACCGTGCTGACTGTGGTGACGCTTCTGACGTTTTTCATGTTCAGCATTGCCGGAAACGCGATCCTGGACTTTGGGGAGGAGTTTTTTGCACGCAATCACCTGGAGGACGCCCACTTTTCCACCTATCTGCCAATCCCGGAGGAGGAGCTGATGGAACTGGAGCAGGACTACGGCCTTACGCTGGAGGCGCAGAGGTATATCAATATCGACACGGACGGAGTCACTGCAAGAGTGTTCAGTCGGACGGAGAAGATTGATTTGTACGAGATCACAGTGGGGAGAGATGTTTCAGCAGAGGATGATGTTATCATCTCTGAAGGCTACGCTGTGAAAAATGAAATATCCATCGGCGACCGCATGAAAATCGCGGACAGAACATATACCGTCAGCGGCTTTTTCCAGCGCCCGGACTACCTCTATATGCTGGAAAATGAGGATGACTCCTACAAAAATATTACTACGTTCTATCTGTGCTATATGTCGGACGATGCCTTTGAAGCGTTGGGCGATACCGGAGTGCAGTACCTAGCACGTTATGACGGCAATTCCGATGTCATCGGGTTTCGCAAGGCGGTTCATAAGGACTATTTCATGCGTTCCTACAGCGGCGCAGAGGATAACAACCGGATCCTCATGGTGAACCAGCAGGCAGAGCTGTTTCTTGTGATGGCGTATCTTCTGCTGTGCATCCTGCCGCTGATCGCCGTGGCACTGATAAGCATCATCATCAGCCGCAAGGTGAAGAGCGAACAGAGGATGCTTGGAACGCTGTCCGCCCTTGGGTATACAAAGCGCAGACTCATGTGGCACTACGCTGGCTTTGCCGCAATCCCCGGCATTCTCGGCGGAGTGCTGACTGTAATCGTTTCGCTCGCGTTTGAGCAGCCACTGAGCGAGTTGGGACTGGCGGATTATGAGCCTATGCGGGTAGTCGGCCATCTGGATCCATTTGACGCGGCGCTTGGCATTCTGATCCCGACGGCGCTCTATATCCTGGCAGCGCTGTTCGCAGTGCACCGATTACTGAAAAAGGACACGGTTCTGCTTCTGGCGGGAAATGCTGACGGAGGGAGAAAAAAGAGGCGGCTGCTGGCGGGAAAGAAAATTCCGTTTCAAAGGAAATTCGCGATACGCTCTCTGCTGGGAAATCCCGGACGCAGCTTTGTGGTGCTGCTGGGCGTGTTCCTCGGCTGTTTCATCGTGCTGACGGCTCAGGCGTTCTTCGATTCAATCGACTATATGGGGTCGGCAGGATTAGACAATCTTATCGGATACGAGCATCAGTATTTCTTAAGTGAGCTCTCCACAGAAAACCCATACGGCGGGGAGACAATGCTGGTGTCGGCAATGGAGGCGGAGGACGGGACCGCGCTTTCTCTGATCGGAACGGAAAATGATAACCCGTATCTCAGCCTTCAGACGACGGATGGCAAGGATGCAGACCTCACTGGCGGCTACTACATCACGAGTCTGGCACAGATCTCCCATGGCTGGCAGACAGGGGACACCATAGCTGTGTATAATCCGCTGACGATGGAGGAACGGACGATCAGAATCGCGGGAGTGGTACAGAACAACATTCAGAAAGGCATTTACACCTCTAAGGCCGCTGCAGCGGAGCTGTCCGGCTTGGACGCTGATTCCTTCAACTGCATTGTCAGCGGAGAGAGACTGGACATCCGCGAGGAAAAGATCGCGCAGGAGGTGAACCGCTCAGATCTGGCCGAGCAGGTCAAAACAATGACTGCTCAGATGGACTTAATGCTGTGGCTTCTTGAGGGATTCGGGGTGATTATCTGCATTGCCGCCGTCTATGTGGCGGTAAATATGCTTGTGATGGAGAGCAGGAGCAATATTTCCATGCTGAAGGTGCTGGGTTATGACGACAGAAGGATTAACCGGATCGTGCTCAGTGCCCATCATATCCTGCTCCCCATTGGAATAATCCTCTCTGTCCCGGTGACCTACATGACCGTACACGCATTCTTCCTGATGATGGTGGATTACGGCGTGATGCTGATTGACACTTACATATCGCCGGAAAGCTTCTGCATCGCCATCGGACTGACTGCTTTCTGTTACTTCGGCTCACTGTGGCTTCTGTGCCGCAAGGTGAAGAAGGTGGACATGGTAGAGAGTCTGAAGGATAACAGGGAGTAGAACCGCCGGACAATATTCGATACATCCAGGTCAGATCAGGACTTATGCATGATAGCTTTATTTCGAAAGTACTGTTCTTTGGTAATCAGTAGCTCGAGAACCCCATTTTCCCGACGATATACAGTAAAACCAGCGGATAGATGCGTTTGCAGTGCAGCGCTCCGTACAGATTCAAATTCATTGTGAATGACATCTGCACCGATTTTTTCAAAAGAGTATTGCAACAGCAGTCGCAAGGCATCTACGGCATAGCCTTTTCCGCGGTATTTCGCCTCAAGAACAATTCCCATATCATACCAACCGGCATCTGCGTTCCTGTGGACATTGACTTCACCGATAAATTCGCCATCGGATTCTCGGACTATGTATGCATAAAAGCGACGAGGTTCCTGCCCGATAAATTGGCTGTACCAATCCGCCCACTCTTCCCGAGGGAAGGAAATGCATCCTGTTGCCTTATCATAGCCATCAAAATTCAGGTCATAGCCACTGTTGTAGCTCATGGTGTCAGGATCCTGCATGATCCTCTGACGATACCAGAGCTCATCACAGGCTGGAACGTGCAAAGACAGCGATTCCTTCATATAATCTCCTCAACAGACAGCGTCATTTCATATAGCTCCCGTCCTTCGGGAGAACAACACGCACACATATTACATTGCTTCTCCTGATAACAAGACAGAAAGGCCTTTCGAGGCCCTTAAGCAGACATCCAACGGGTATCTCAGAGGGGTGAAGGCAGTCTCATTTAATGTTTGAAACGCACAGAGGTCTGAATAGGAGAAGCAGAGTGAACGCAATCCACCCTCTACCGTCACGGTAAAGGGTGGATTCTGGTTTGGACGAATATCGTTCCCGGAGTAATCATCTGGTCCGGATCTGCGCCCAATGGCACCCCGGACTGGAGTCGAACCAGCGGCCTAACGCTTAGGAGGCGTTCGCTCTATCCTACTGAGCTACCGGGGCATATTCAGCAAATCACGGCTTTCATATCTCGCAGGAAGCGGACAAGCTGCCTCTGGGGAGGCGGGAGCTATATCCTGATGAGCGACACATCCAGGAGGGAAAACCGGGTTACATTTTAATCGTTCTTCCCCGGTCTGTCAAGTGTTTTTTCAAGCGGCATTTGCAATTTGCTTGACATACCCTTTTTTTAATTTTTTATAAGCGGCCTGTGCAATTTTATGACCGGTTTGTGGCCTCATGCGCGCTTAATCCAGCTGCGGCTGCGGGAGACAGCCCTGTGCCAGTCGGAGAGGAGCTTATGTCGGCAATCCTCGCTCATGCCTGGGTGAAACACCCTGTCACATTTCCAGAGATCGTGGATCTCCTCACGGCCGGACCACATGCCTACCGCAAGGCCGGCCAGATATGCAGCGCCAAGGGCAGTTGTCTCGCGGATAGCCGGTCGGAGAACCTCACGGTCCGTCACGTCCGCTTGAAATTGCAGGAGAAAGCTGTCCCGACTTGCTCCGCCGTCGGCCTTAAGATGCGTCAAGGGAACGCCGGTGTCGGCTTCCATGGCAGTGATGAGATCCGACACCTGATACGCAATGGACTCCTCTGCTGCGCGGATGATATGTTCGCGTCTGACACCCCTCGTCAGGCCAAGTATAGCGCCTCGGGCGTCCATGTCCCAGTATGGCGCTCCAAGTCCGGTGAAAGCGGGAACCATGTATACTCCTCCGTTGTCCGCAACCTTACCGGCGTAATATTCCGCATCGGAGCTCTCATCAATGAGTCTGAGACCGTCCCGAAGCCATTGAATAACAGCACCGCCGACAAACACAGAGCCCTCCAGTGCATATTGCACGCCCCCGTTCAGACCAATCGCGACGGTGGTGAGAAGTCCATTCTTGCTCACGCAGGGAACAGACCCGGTATTCATTAAGAGAAAGCAGCCTGTCCCATAAGTGTTTTTTGCCTCACCAGGAGACCAGCAGTTCTGTCCGAACAGCGCCGCCTGCTGATCTCCGGCAATGCCGGCGATGGGAACGTGCACGCCCTGGATTACAGTCTCACCGTAAATCTCACTGGATGAGCAGACACGCGGAAGCATGGAGGCGGGAATATCGAGGACATCAAGAAGCGTTTCATCCCAGCAGAGCCTGTGGATGTCATAGAGCATGGTGCGCGAGGCATTGGTGACATCCGTAACATGAACCTTTCCGTCGGTAAGCTTCCACACAAGCCAGGAGTCCACAGTTCCAAATCGCAGCTTTCCCGCGTTGGCCCGCTCCCGTGCACCTTCGACATTGTCCAGGATCCACCTGATTTTTGTCGCCGAGAAATACGCATCCGGCACAAGGCCTGTGACATCACTGATATGCTGTGTAAGACCCTCCCGCACCAGCCGGTCAACCAGATCCGCGGTGCGGCGACACTGCCAGACAATGGCATTGCAGATGGGACGTCCCGTTTCAGCGTCCCAGACCACCGTGGTCTCACGCTGGTTTGTAATTCCAATGGCGGCTATGTCTGCCGGGTCCGCGCCGGACTTAGCTATGGCCTCCATCATGACTGCGTACTGAGAGGACCAGATCTCCATCGGGTCCTGTTCAACCCAGCCGTCGTGTGGATAGAGCTGGGAAAATTCCTTCTGACTTACTGCTGCCACATTTTGCTCTTTATCAAAGAGAATGGCGCGGGAGCTTGTAGTACCCTGATCAAGGGCGAGAATGTATTTGTACATAAGCTGTTCCCTTCTGCGAGTGCCGCGGTTTCATATAACTCCCTCAAGGTATCACATACAGGCCGGGTGCGTCAAGAATATTTTTAAAAAGCACCGAGAAGAGCATGTCAGCGGCCATGAAGGTTGAAATACACAGGGTACTTCCACATATTTCACCTTCACCAGAGGACAAGGAAACGAGAATTGAGTACACGCATGAGTTTTATTAAGGGAACCATTGAAAAAGTCCGTTTTTTTCAGGTACATTTCAGTTACACATCTTATGCTCATCATGGTCATGGAATAAGCGACAACGCGCGAAAGGGAGGCAACGATATTGATTGAGGTAAAGCATCTGACCAAGCGGTATGGAACGCAGACAGCCGTGTCGGATTTGACATTTTCGGTGGGCGACGGTCAGATCTATGGCTTTCTGGGCCCAAATGGGGCCGGCAAATCCACTACCATGAATATTATGACGGGATGTCTCGCGGCGTCCTCCGGGGAGATAAGTGTTGGAGGCTATGATATATTTGAAGACGCAATGAAAGCCAGACGTCTCATTGGCTATCTGCCTGAGCAGCCTCCGCTGTATCTGGACAGGACGCCCAGAGAGTATCTGGATTTTGTTGCGCGGGCAAAGGGCGTGTCGACTCGCGCACTGAATGAGCAGATATCAAAGGTCATGGAGCTGACCGACATAACCACTGTGCAGGACAGACTCATAAAGAATCTGTCGAAGGGCTATCGGCAGCGCGTCGGTATTGCCCAGGCGCTGCTGGGGGACCCGAAGGTAATTATCTTAGACGAGCCGACTGTGGGTCTGGACCCGAAACAGATAATAGAAATCCGGGACCTGATACGATCCCTCGGAAAGGAACACACGGTTATACTTTCCAGTCACATCCTGTCGGAGGTGCAGGCTATCTGCGAGACAGTGCTGATACTCTCAAAGGGGAAGCTTGTGGCCTGTGACACACCTGAGAACCTGGAGAAGCTTTTTGCCGGGAAGACAACCGTAGAGATGACTGTGGACGCTGCAGCGCATGAGGCTGAGGAAATTCTCTCAGGAGTGGCGGGCGTAAAGGATGTCGATGTTCAGCAGCGTGATGACGGGACCAGCGATATCAGCCTTGACACCGGCGGGGAGGATCTGCGAAGGGAGCTCTTCTTTGCGTTTGCCGGTTCGAAGACGGCGATACTGCGCATGAATGAGTCCAGGGCAAGCCTGGAGGATATTTTCATAGAGCTCACTGCCGAGGCTCAGTCGGATTCGAAGACGAATTCAAAATCCGATCCGAAGCAAAAGAAAATCGGAAAGAGCGCTCAGGAGAGCAAAATGGAGAAGGAGGCGGAGAAATGAAGGCTGTTCTTCGTCATGAGCTCAGGTCGTATTTCACTAATCCCATAGCATACGTTTTCGGAGCGTTTCTGCTGCTTTTCGTGGGCATTTACACAATGGTGTATAATCTGAATTACTACCTGACAAATTTTGAATATGTGATGGGCGCGATGTCCTTTGTATTTCTTATCATTGTTCCCATTCTCACAATGCGTGTACTGGCGGAGGAGAGACGACAGAAGACAGATCAGCTTCTCTATTCGCTCCCGCTCACAATGACCAAGGTGGTGGTCGGAAAATACGTCTCCATGCTGTGCGTGTTTCTGGTGCCTGTTGCAGTTGCATGTCTTTACCCACTGGCGCTCAGCGCTTACGGAAATGTGTATCTCCCGGCGTCATATACGGCTGTGACAGGGTTCTTCTTCCTTGGCGCGGCACTTATCGCTATTGGCACGTTCATCTCATCGCTTACTGAGAGTCAGGGCGTGGCAGCCGGACTTTGCTTTGCTGTTATGCTTCTGAACTATTTTCTTGCCAGCCTGGCAAACTTCGTGCCCACGTCGGCCTTTGCGTCGTTTGTAGCGTTTACTTTGGTCGTGCTGCTGTTTGCGGCTCTTGTTCGGATGATGACAAAAAACACTTTGGCGGCGTTTCTGGCGGGGATTATCCCGGAGGGTGTGCTTATAGCGCTTTATATTAAGGACAGCACCATGTTCGAGGGACTATTCGCGGACGTCATGAAGGAGCTCTCTTTGTATGAGCGCTTTTACGTGTTCGTGAACGGCGTCTTCGACCTGACGGGGATAGTATACTTCTGCTCTGTTATCGGGGTATTTCTGTTTCTGAGTGTTCAGTCTATGGAGAGACGGAGGTGGAGCGAATGAAGACGCCGGAAAAGATGGAGACGCCGGAAAAGACGGAGACGCCGGAAAAGACGGAGACGCCGGAAAAGACGGAGACGCCGGAAAAGGAGAAAAAGCCGGAAAAGATGGAAAAGCCGGAAAAGATGGAAAAGCCGGAAAAGATGAAAAAGCGGCAAAAGGGCTG
>CAYPMJ010000064.1:0-10698 GCA_964411785.1 uncultured Oscillospiraceae bacterium | reverse complement strand
AATCACGCCTGTCCCAGAGAAATGCGGGTTACTGTTTTACGAGCACCGCCCTTTAGCCGGGGGCTTTCAGTTAAAAAGGCGCGGTGACGCAAGGCTGCACCGTATTTAAGGCCTTAAGAGGGCGTTTTCAAGCGGTAAGCCTTGCGGATTTTGACGCCGCATCCGTTAAAGCCTGATCAGGCTTTAAGAGGAGCCCTTCCGGGCTTTCATGTTTGCCTTGGCTCTTCGTCAAAATGGTCCTGAGAGGGACAGGAAACATGGGGCTTTTCGTTGACCGGAACATTGACAATAAAATAACGATTTGTTAAACTTTTATCAAGCCCGGGGAGGGATACACCCCGGCGCACCGGAAAAACGAACGGTTGAGGTGATTTTCGATGGACAACAGAACACGCGAGACGGTCGACAGTGTGGAGAAGCTGGAGCGCGCCATCGCAGGAGTGAGGCGTGCCGAGGAGGAGTATGCGAAGTACTCCCAGGAGCAGGTGGACAGGATATTTCTCGCCGCTGCCGAGGCGGCAGCGAGACAGAGAATCCCCCTTGCGAAGCTGGCGGCTGCGGAGACGGGCATGGGCGTCGTGGAGGACAAGGTGATAAAGAACCACTACGCCGCTGAGTATATCTATAACGCCTACCGGGACACGAAGACATGCGGAGTCATAGAGGAGGACGCGGCTTTCGGGATAAAGAAGATAGCGGAGCCTATCGGCCTTGTGGCCGCGGTCATACCCACGACAAACCCGACTTCGACGGCCATCTTCAAGACGCTCATATGTCTGAAGACCAGAAACGGCATAATCATAAGTCCGCACCCCCGCGCCAGGGGATGCACATGCGAGGCTGCAAGGGTTGTCCTTGAGGCGGCTGTCAGGGCGGGCGCTCCCGAGGGGATCATAGACTGGATCGACGTTCCGAGCCTGGATATGACGAACCTTCTCATGAAGGAGGCGGATATAATTCTGGCGACAGGGGGACCCGGGATGGTAAAATCCGCCTATTCAAGCGGCAAGCCGGCGCTTGGCGTGGGCGCGGGGAACACGCCGGCCATAATTGACGATACGGCAGATATAACTCTGGCGGTGAGCTCCATCATTCACTCCAAGACCTTTGACAACGGCATGATCTGCGCCTCTGAGCAGTCGGTCATAGTCCATAAGAATGTGTATGACAAGGTGAGAGATGAGTTTGCGGCGCGTGGCTGCTATTTTCTCACGCCAGAGGAGACGGACAAGGTACGCAGGACGATGATAATAAACGGCGCTCTGAACGCCAGAATAGTGGGCCAGAGCGCGGCGCGGATAGCGGAGCTTGCAGGTGTGACGGTTCCCCGGGAGACGAAGATACTCATAGGCGAGGTTCAGTCGGTGGAGCTCTCCGAGGAGTTTGCCCATGAGAAGCTCTCGCCGGTGCTGGCCATGTATAAGGCGGAGGATATTGAGGACGCCTTCGCGAAGGCTGAGCGGCTCATAGCGGACGGCGGATACGGACACACCTCCTCCATCTACCTTGACGCACTTACTCAGAAGGATAAGCTCAGCGAATTTGCGGAGCGGATGAAGACATGCAGGATACTGGTGAACACACCGTCCTCACAGGGGGGCATCGGAGATCTCTATAATTTCAGGCTCACCCCGTCGCTGACGCTGGGCTGCGGCTCCTGGGGAGGAAACTCGGTGTCGGAGAATGTGGGAGTAAAGCACCTGCTCAATATAAAGACTGTCGCCGAGAGGAGAGAGAATATGCTCTGGTTCCGGGCACCTGAGAAGGTGTATCTTAAGAAGGGCTGCCTGCCTGTGGCGCTGGATGAGCTGGGGAGCGTCATGCACAAGCAGAGGGCTTTTGTGGTGACGGACAGCTTTCTGTATCAGAACGGCTATACAAAGCCAATAACGGATAAGCTTGATGAGATGGGCATAACCCACACCACATTCTACAATGTGGCCCCGGACCCCACCCTCGCCTCGGCAAGGGAGGGCGCTGAGCAGATGAAGGCGTTCAGGCCGGACGTGATCATTGCGCTGGGCGGCGGCTCGGCGATGGACGCCGGCAAGATAATGTGGGTTCTGTATGAGCACCCCGAGGTGGACTTCCAGGACATGGCCATGCGCTTCATGGATATCCGAAAGCGCGTATACAGGTTCCCGAAGATGGGAGAGAAGGCATATTTCATAGCTGTCCCCACATCGGCCGGGACGGGCTCGGAGGTCACGCCGTTTGCGGTCATAACCGACGAGAAGACAGGCGTCAAGTACCCGCTGGCGGACTATGAGCTTATGCCGAAGATGGCGATCATAGACACCGACCTGCACATGACCGCGCCTAAGGGCCTTACGGCGGCGTCAGGGATTGACGCTGTGACCCACGCCCTTGAGGCGTACGCGTCCATGATGGCGACGGACTACACCGATGCGCTTGCCATCGAGGCGCTGAAGGTGATATTCAGATATCTGCCCAGAGCCTACGACAACGGGCCCGGCGACCCTGAGGCCAGGGAGAAGATGGCAAACGCAGCCACGATGGCCGGAATGGCCTTCGCCAACGCGTTCCTGGGAGTGTGTCACTCCATGGCGCACAAGCTGGGCGCTTTCCATCACATCGCCCACGGCATCGCCAACGCCCTGATGATAGATGAGGTGCTGCGCTTCAACGCGCAGGAGGTCCCGGCGAAGATGGGAACCTTCCCGCAGTATGACCATCCTCACACGCTCCGCCGCTACGCGGAGATTGCGGAGGCTCTGGGTCTTGGCGGCACAACGGACTCTGAGAAGCTTGAGAGCCTCATAGCAGCAGTTGACGCGCTCAAGGAGCGCGTGGGAATAAAGAGGACAATCCGCGACTATGTGCCTGACGAGGCGGATTTCATGGCCCGCCTTGACGAGATGAGCGAGCAGGCGTTTGACGACCAGTGCACAGGCGCAAACCCGCGCTACCCGCTCATCTCGGAGATAAAGCAGATGTATCTTAACGCGTACAATGGGACCCATGAAAGGGTATGACGGGGGGAGAAAGATGAATCTTGAGAGAGTGATCGCTGTCCGCACGAACAAGACGGTGTACAGAGACGGAGACAGGGCCGTCAAGGTCTTTGACGAGGGCTATTCCAAGGCGGACATTCTGAACGAGGCGCTGAACCAGGCCCGCGTGGAGGAGACAGGCCTTGCCATCCCCAGGCTTCTGGAGGTAACCACGATAGAGGGCAGATGGGCCATAGTCTCGGAGTTCATAAAGGGCAAGACCATGGACCGGCTCATCGCCGAGAACCCGGAGAAGAAGGAACAGTATCTGGAGCAGTTTGTGGATATTCAGCTTGATATCCACTCCCGCAAGTGCCCGATGCTCAACAGGCTGCGGGACAAGATGCACCGCAAGATATCCCAGGCCGACCTTGACGCAACCACGCGCTATGAGCTCCACACGCGCCTCAACGCGCTGCCTGAGCACGAGAAGGTGTGTCACGGGGACTACAACTTCTCAAACGTCATAATCCGGGAGGACGGGGTTCCGTTTCTCCTTGACTGGTCCCACGCCACGCAGGGGAACGCCTCAGCCGACGCCGCCAGAACCTACCTGCTGTTTGCACTGGCCGGGGATCAGGAGACCGGGGATAAGTACCTCGATCTCTTCTGCAGAAGGAGCGACACCGCCCGTCAGTACGTGCAGAAGTGGCTGCCGATCGTGGCGGCGAGCCAGTCGGTGAAGTCAAGGCCCGAGGAGCGGGAGCTGCTGCTCAGATGGGCGGACGTGGTCGACTACGAATAGGGGCTTTGCGATATCGTGTGAAAGAGGGACCCTCCAGGGTTCCTCTTCAGATTCTGAGATAAAAATGCTGAAAAAACGAAATTATAGTTGCAAGTTGTCCGGCAATTTGATACAATAATCAACAGATTCAGCCCATATTATTGGGAGAACAGGAGAAAATCATGAAAATTACAGTGTGCATAGGGAGTGCATGCCATCTGAATGGCTCCAAGGAGGTTGTGGAGCGCCTGCAGGCGCTTGTGGCTGAGAGAGGGCTCAGGGATGAGATCGAGCTGGGCGGGAATTTCTGCCTTGGCAGGTGCGGCAGGGCGGTGAACGTCTCCATGGATGGGGAGGTATTTGAGGTGACGCCCGAGACGGTTGACCAGTTTTTCGAGGATGAGGTTTTAAGGAGGCACAGCGCATGATCATTCAGGTCTGCGTTGGCAGCTCGTGCCACCTGAAGGGCACACAGGAGCTTGTCAGGCTTTTTACGGAGGCTGTTGCGCAGAACCACCTGGAGGGAGACGTCACGCTGGCCGGGAGCTTCTGTACCGGGCGCTGCAACAGGGAGGGAGTCACCGTTACAGTGGACGAGGACGTGTATACCGGCCTTACGCCTGACGGGTTCCGGGATTTCTTCCAGGATAAGGTTATGAGGAAGCTGAAGGAGGAGGGGACGATCTGAAATGCCGGATGTGCTGACGCTGAAGAAGTCCAACTGTAAGAACTGCTATAAGTGTATCCGCCACTGCCCGGTGAAGTCCATCCGCTTCTCGGGGAACCAGGCGCATATTGTCCCGGAGGAGTGCATCCTCTGCGGGCAGTGCGTGGTGGTCTGCCCGCAGAACGCCAAGCAGGTGACGGATGAGCGGGAGAAGGTCCGGGTCATGCTCCAGAGCGGCGATCCGGTTTACGCGTCGGTGGCGCCGTCGTTTGTGGCAAACTATGACGGAGCCGGCATAGAGGGCATGCGTGAGGCGCTGCAGAAGCTCGGCTTTGCCGGGGCGGAGGAGACGGCAATAGGCGCCACAATTGTAAAGCGCGAGTACGAGAGGATTCTGCATGAGGACAACAGGGATATACTGATCTCGTCCTGCTGCCACTCGGCCAATCTGCTGATACAGAAGTATTTTCCGGATCTCTTAGGGTGTCTTGCGGACGTCGTGTCGCCCATGCAGGCCCACTGCCAGGAGCTCAAGCGCCGGTATCCCAACGCCAGAACAGTCTTCATCGGCCCATGTGTGGCGAAGAAGGACGAGGCGGACCGTTACAAGGGCGTGGTGGACGCGGTGCTGACCTTCGAGCAGCTCACCGACTGGTTCAGGGAGAAGGGCATAGAGCTGAGTCTGAACCGTGAGGACAACGATGAGAGCCGTGCCAGATTCTTCCCGACAGCGGGAGGGATCCTGAAGACCATGGAGAAGACCATGAGGGAGGATCTGGGCTATACATACCTCACCGTGGATGGAGCGGAGAACTGCATAGCCGCGCTGAAGGATATCCGCAAGGGGAATCTGCACAGGTGCTTTATCGAGATGAACACCTGCGCCGGGGGCTGTATAGGCGGGCCGATCATGGAGAAGTACCACCGTTCGCCGGTGCGCGATTATATTGCAGTGGCGGAGTACGCGGGCACTGAGGACTTCCGGGTGGAGCAGCCCCCGCAGCCCACACTGTCAAAGAGCCTGGGCCGCCTGGAGCCAAAGCACGGGACCCCCTCGGAGCAGGAGATTAAAGCCGCCCTGAGGCGCATGGGCAAGACTAAGACAGAAGACGAGCTTAACTGCGGCTCTTGCGGCTATGACACATGCCGGGAGAAGGCCATAGCCATCTGCGAGGGGAAGGCGGAGGTGGACATGTGCCTTCCGTTCCTCAAAGAGCGGGCGGAGACATTCTCGGACAACGTCATAAATAATGCGCCTGACGGCATAGTAGTCCTCAACGAGAATCTGGAGGTCCAGCAGATAAATAATTCCGCGGTGCGGCTTATGAATCTGCGCAGCGCGTCGGATGTCCTCGGTGAGCCGGTGGTGCGGGTGCTGGACCCTGTTCCGTTCATCCAGGTTCAGTCCACAGGGCGCGAGATCCACGATCAGAGAAAGTATCTTGCCGAGTACAAGCGCTTTGTGGAACAGACCATCATCTATGACCGGGAGTTTCACGTGTTCCTGTGTATCCTGCGGGATATGACAGCGCAAGAGGAGGAGCGTGAGAAGAAGGAGGAGATAGGCCGCCAGACGGTAGAGGTAGCGGATAAGGTGGTGAACCGCCAGATGCAGATCGTGCAGGAGATAGCGTCGCTCCTTGGAGAGACGGCGGCGGAGACGAAGATCGCCCTCACCAAGCTCAAGGAGACGATAAGCCATGAATGACCTGTACGCGGACGTGGGATACCTGAGCATCAACCACGCTGGGGAGGAGCTCTGCGGCGACCATGTGGAGGTGCAGGAGCAGGAGAACTCAACCGTCGTTGTCCTGGCGGACGGCCTTGGGAGCGGCGTGAAGGCGAGCATACTCTCAACGCTGACATCGAAGATAATCTCCACCATGCTAAATGAGGGCCTGTCTGTGAAGGACTGTGTGGAGACCGTGGCCGCGACGCTGCCCATCTGCTCTGTCCGTGGGGTGGCCTACTCAACCTTCACCATAATAAGGGTCCTTGACAACAACATAGCTGAGCTCATACAGTATGACAATCCCCTCACGATAATGTACCGTGACGGCGAAAGCTACGATTATGAGAAGACCGAGACAAACGTCGGCGGAAAGAAGATAACGGTGTCCCGGATAAAGCTTCAGGAGGGGGACACGTTCATAGCCATGAGCGACGGGTGTCCCCACGCCGGGATCGGGCTTGCATATAATTTCGGCTGGAAGTGGGAGGATATAGTTGAGTACATGGAGCCGCTTATGGTGGCCGGGTACACCGCAAAGACGCTCAGCACCATACTGCTTGACGAGGTGAACCGCCTGTACGGGGGCAAGCCGGGGGACGACGCCACAGTGTGCACTGTCCGCATACAGAAGCGTGTGCCCATGAATCTGCTGTTCGGGCCGCCGTCGAACCGTGACGACGCAAATAAGATGATGGCCCTGTTCTTCTCCAAGGAGGGGAAGCACATAATCTGTGGGGGGACCACATCCTCCCTGGCGGCGAGGTATCTTGGCAAGCCGCTTACACCGTCCCTGGAGTTTTCAGATCCGAAGATCCCGCCGATAGCGTATCTTGAGGGGGCGGACCTTGTCACGGAGGGGGTCATAACGATGGACCGCGTGCTGACATACGCCAAGGACTACCTCTCCGACAACGAATCCTACAGCAGGTGGAGCTCCGGCCGGGACGGGGCGTCGCTGATCGCGCGGCTGCTGTTTGAGGAGGCCACGGACATAAACTTCTACGTGGGCCGAGCGATAAATCCCGCGCATCAGAACCCGGATTTGCCGATAAATTTCAGTATCAAGATGCAGCTTGTAGAGGAGCTGTCACAGTGCCTTAAGTCAATGGGGAAGCGGATAAAGGTCAGTTATTTCTAAAGGGGAAAGAGAGAGGAGCGGTCCTGTGGAAAATTCAAGGAAGTTCGACACAAAGGTGCAGTACCTGAATTACAGGGTTCTCAGGGAGGTGGCCAGGGCGCACTGGAACGGGGAGCTGCTGGAGAAGGAGCTTGAGATCCCGAAGATAATCGTGCCCGGCCCGCAGCCCACAATGCGGTGCTGCATTTACAAGGAGCGGGCGATCGCCGCGGAGCGGGTGAAGCTTGCCAAGGGAGGAAACAGGGACAACCCCAACGTCATAGAGGTCATAGACATAGCGTGCGACGAGTGTCCTGTGGGAGGATACATGGTGACAAACGCGTGCCGTGGCTGTCTGGCGCACCGGTGCCAGGACGCGTGCAAGCGAGGCGCAATAAGCATAGACGAGAACTATGTGGCGCACATAGACAAGACCAAGTGCGTGGAGTGCGGGATGTGCGCCAAGGCGTGCCCGTACGGGGCTGTGATGGACGTGGAGCGCCCGTGCCAGCGCGCGTGCAAGGTGAAGGCGATCTCGGTGGGAGTGAACAGTGTTGCGGAGATAGACAACTCCAAATGCATCTCGTGCGGGGCGTGCGTCTATCAGTGCCCGTTCGGGGCCATCCTGGACAAGTCGTATATTCTCGACGTTATAGACACAATAAAGAACAGCGACGAGGGCAGAAAATACAAGGTGTACGCGCTGATAGCGCCGTCAATATGCAGTCAGTTCACCTACGCCAAGCTGGGCCAGGTCGTAAGCGGCATAAAGGCGCTGGGCTTCCATACGGTTGTGGAGGCCGCGCTGGGAGCCGACATGGTGGCTTACGGGGAGGCGAAGGAGCTGGCGGAGAAGGGATTCCTCACAAGCTCCTGCTGTCCGGCGTTTGTGGACTATGTGAAGAAGGCGTTTCCCGACCTTGCTCCGTATATCTCCCACAACCTCTCTCCAATGGCCACGATAGCCAAGTACATAAAGGAGACGGACCCTGAGTGCAGGATAGTGTTCATTGGCCCGTGCACCGCGAAGAAGATGGAGATAAAGCTGGACACTGTGTCGCCGCTTGTGGATACGGTGATAACCTTTGAGGAGCTCCAGGCGCTGTTTGACAGCAGGGATCTGGACCTGGGCGCTCTGCCGGAGGATGTGCTGGACAACGCCTCATACTATGGGCGCATATTCGCCCGTTCAGGCGGACTGTCGGATGCTGTGGCGCAGGGCCTTAAGGAGCACGGCATAGAGGACTTCGACCTGAAGGCCGTGCCGTGCGACGGAATAGAGGCGTGCCGTATGGCGCTGCTCAAGGCGTCAAAGCGGGTGCTGGACGGCAACTTCATTGAGGGAATGGCATGCGTGGGCGGCTGCATAGGCGGCGCCGGCTGCCTCACCCACGGGGAGAAGAATAAGCGCGAGGTTGACAAGTACGGCAAGGAGGCGCTGGAGCAGACCATTAAGGGCGCAATCTCAATGCTGAAATAGATGCTCCTGGCGCTTAAGATGCGGCAGCGGCCGCAAAGCTTTTATAATTGAGCCATCAGGGTACGGGAAAGGACCACCGGAGAAAAAATTCTCCGGTGGTTTTTTAAAAAAACCGGGAAAATTACTTGACAGAAGGGCACTTTTCTGGTAAAGTGGGTGGGCAAAAGAAAGAAGGAACGGCGTTTCCTCACCCGGTCGGAATTCCGCACCGTGGTCAATAATGCGGATGCTCGCGCTTTTAAGTGGCGCGGTCTTGCACGGATGCCGTTCGGTATTCGTGTTTTTTATTGTTGGAGGTGTTTCAGATCGCAACAATGGATCATCAACTGAACGAGGAAATTACCGATAAGGAAATCCGCCTCATCGGGAGCGACGGAACTCAGCTGGGCATCATGTCCGCTGCCCAGGCGCTGGCCATTGCTGTCCAGAATGAGATGGACCTCGTCAAGATCTCGCCCAACGCCAATCCGCCTGTCTGCAAAATCATGGACTACGGCAAGTACCGTTTTGAGCAGTCCAAGCGGGAGAAAGAGGCGCGTCGCAATCAGCATGTGATTGAAATCAAAGAGATCCGCATGTCCCCCAGTATCGGCGACAACGACTTCAATGTGAAGCTCCGCAGCGGCGTTAAGTTCCTCAAGGGCGGCGACCGCCTCAAGGTGACCATCCGCTTCCGCGGACGTGAGATGGCTCACACCGCTATCGGCGAGGAGCTTCTCACGAGGTATGCCGAGGGGTGCGCTGAGGTCGCCGTGGTGGACAAGGCGCCTAAACTGGAGGGACGCAACATGAGCGTCTTCCTCTCCCCCAGGACGGGAAGAAGCTGAAGACGATTATCCTCACCGTGTCCCACTCTTTTTACGCCTGGGACCTGACTGCCCCTTTAAATGGGGGCTTATTCTGGCCGTTCTGGCCCATATACCATTGGAAGGAGTAACCAAAGATGCCTAAAATCAAAACCCACAGTGGCGCGAAGAAAAGGTTTAATCTTACCAAAAACGGCAAGGTAAAACGCGCACATGCATTCAAGAGCCATCTCCTCAACGGCCATGGCAAAACACCTAAGCGCAAGAGAGCCCTCCGCAAGGGAGCCTATGCCGATTCTACCAACGAAGCGGCTATCAAGCGTATGATCCTGTACAAATAAGGAGGTATTTGATCATGGCTAGAATTAAAGGCGCGATGATGACGCGCAAGAGAAGAAATAAGGTTCTGAAGCTAGCCAAGGGCTACTGGGGTGCAAAATCCAAGCACTTCAAGATGGCCAACCAGGCTGTCATGAAGTCCCTTACGTACGCATATGTGGGACGTAAGGCAAAGAAGCGCGACTTCCGCAGACTCTGGATCACACGTATTTCCGCCGGCTGCAAGAGTAACGGTATGAACTACTCCACCTTTATCCACGGCCTGAAGCTGGCAGGTGTCGATATGAACCGCAAGATGCTCTCCGAGATGGCTATCCACAACCCCGAGGCGTTCACGCAGCTCTGCGCCACTGCCAAGGCCGCCCTCTGATACGCGCCCTGCGCATGTTCCCGCGGGAGCCCTGCAAGGGGAACGCTCTTTAACTAAAACTGCACAAAGAAGGCCGGCGCAGCTTTTTTACATAGCTGCACCGGCCTTTTTTAAGGCGCTTAAGGTCATGCAGACTCGCCTTTGTCAATGGACACCCCCTTAAAGATACCATGAAGATAATAGAGCATCATTACGCCGGATTTATTACCCGGCTTTTCCTTTCTGATTTTTCTGAAAAAAGATTAAAGCTCTACCCGGACGTGCCGCCGCAAGACGGACACCTTTGCGGCCTTAAACGGGAGACAAGGTGGCGGCAGCTTCCCATGCTGAATAGAAAATACCGTGGAGACGTCGACGCCTCCACGGTATTTTTTACGATGAGCGGGAAATCATTTTGCAGAAAAGAGCTCGTGCGCTCTCTGCCTGGTGACCCAGCGGGGATTCGAACC
>CAYPMJ010000063.1:0-10840 GCA_964411785.1 uncultured Oscillospiraceae bacterium | reverse complement strand
GATGCTGGCCCAGGCAAATCAGCTCCCGCAGGGCGTGCTGCAGCTGCTGCAGTAATCTTAAAAAGGGCGGCAATACACCGATTCACAAAAACGCGAAAAAGGCCGGGACGGACAAAACCGTTCCGGCCTTTTTCATGGGCGTTTACTTTAAACTACTGGCTGCGCCCTTGGTTTTCCCGCGCTTTGCTTGCGCAGGGGTACAAAGTGTGGTACAATAGCCGCTGCGGGGCTATTGTACTACACTTTAATAGCGGGCGAAGAACCATTGTCTGGGGGGAAAGTGAATGGTGGAGGGTGAGACCAGAGAGGGGGGCCATTCGTCGGGCCGGCTTTCATACCTTAACTATGTGAGAATCGGGGCCATAATGCTGGTGCTGCTTCTGCACTGCCTTCCGCATGTTCCCGGGGGACAATATGAGAGCAGTTATTTATTTCTGACTTTAAATGAACTTGCCAGGGGCGGAGTTCCGCTCTTTTTCATGCTCAGCGGCTTTCTGCTGCTCCGTGATAAGCGGACGAGGGAATTTCTGCCCTTCTATAAGCGGAGGATGGCCCGGATCCTGATTCCGCTGGCGGTCTGGAATGTCATCTATGCGGTCTTGTATGGAATGACCTTGCGTCAGTTTCTGGATGGACTTCTCAACCAGGGCTGCGCCTATCACCTGTGGTTTCTGTATCAGCTGGCGGGGCTCTATCTGCTGGCACCATTCCTGAAGATTGTGGTGGACGGCTGCACACGGCGTCAGCTCTGGGGCCTTTTGCTCCTCATCGCCTTTCCAGGGGCGATAAGGACGCTGTTTAACCTGTACACCCCTTTTTACATGTTTCTGTTCGGTGCGCTTATTGAGCCGTACACGGCGTATTTTCTGCTTGGCTATCTCGTCGGTACCGCAAAGCCAACCCGGGGTGCGCTCCCGGCCGCGTTTGGCGCAGCGCTGGCGGGGGTGTGCCTGGGGGTGTTCGGGAACCGCGCGGCCCTGGACAGGGGAGAGACAGAGCTTATCTATAACGGCGGCTATTATTTAAATCACCTGCTCCTGGGCGGAGGAGCCTTTTATATCCTGAGAAGCGCTGCCTTTCCTGACAGGCCGTTCGCCGTGAAAATCGGGGAGGCGATAGCCCCGCTCACGTTTCAGGTATATTTGGTCCATGTGCTCATTCTGGAATGGTACAAAAGAATAAAGCCCGACCTCCCCATCTTCGCGCAGAAGCTGCTTGAATATGTGGTTGTCGCGGCGGGGAGCTTTCTCTTCGCGCTTTTATGGAGGCTTATAAGCGGAGTTTTTAAACGGTACTGGGGGTTATTTCCTGCAGGGAGGCGTGAAAGGAAAAGTGGAGACAGGTCTTCTTGAAGCTCTTAGAGCGTACGCGGCCTCAGACGCGCTGCCGATGCATATGCCAGGACACAAGCGCAACCGGGAGCGCTTCCCGTGGCTTGTGGGCTGTGAGCTCGATATAACGGAGATAGAGGGCTTTGACAACCTCAATGAGCCGAGGGGGATTTTCAGGGATCTCTCTGGCCGCATGGCCAGCATGTGGGGCGCGGACAGGAGCTTTCCTCTGGTAAACGGCAGCACCGGGGGAATTCTGGCGGCGATCTACACCTGCCTATCCGGCGGCGGGAGCGCGCTGGTGGCGAGAGGCTGTCACAGATCGGTGTACCACGGCTGTGAGATTACCGGCGCGTCGGTTGATTACCTCCTCCCGGAGGCGGATGAGCGGGGAGTCTGGCAGTCAGTGACGCCGGAGAGTGTGTCTCGGGCACTGGATCGGGGAAATTACAGCCTTGTTGTTGTCACGAGTCCCACCTATGAGGGAGTAATCAGCGATATTGAGTCGATTGCGAAAGTCTGTCACCGGAGGGGTGTGCCGCTGCTGGTGGACGAGGCACACGGGGCGCACCTGGGCTTCGGGGGATTTCCCCGGGGCGCGGTGCGGTGCGGCGCCGACATGGTGGTTCAGAGTCTGCATAAGACCCTGCCAAGTCCCACTCAGACGGCAGTTTTGCATGTGACAGGGGAGCTTGTGAGCCCCGATAAGCTTGCCCGCGCCGTGGCAATTTTTCAGTCCAGCAGCCCGTCCTATCCTCTCCTGGCGGGAATTGACGGCTGCGTAAGGTTCATGGAGCGGGAGGGGGAGAGTGCCATGGCCCGGTGGCTGAGCCTTCTGGACGAGGTGGAGAGTAGGGCTGAGTCACTAAGGCTCCTGAGACTGCTATACAGGCGCAGCGGGAAGGGAATATACTCCTTTGATCCGTCCAAAATTGTAATAACGGCAGAAGATGCCGGACTTACAGGGCCTGAGCTCATGGAGGTTCTCCGGGATAAATATCATATAGAGCTTGAGATGGCGGCGGGGAGCTTTGCCGTGGCCATGACAGGTCCGGGGGACACGGAGGGCACAATAGGGCGCTTTCTTGCGGCGCTGCGCTGCCTTGACAGCACCCTTGCTCCCGCGCGGTCGGAAAACGTCTGCCGTATAAGGCCGGCTCTCCCGGCTAAGGCGCTGAGCCTTGCCGATGCAGTTTTAAGGCCCGGGGTGCTTTTGCCAATCGGGGATGCGCGAGGACAGATTAGCGCTGAGTACGTCTGGGCATATCCGCCGGGCGTGCCCCTTGTGGTCCCGGGGGAGGTGATCGACGGTGAGCTTCTGGAGCTTATTGACGCCGAGACGAGGAGCAATGTTGTGCTCCACTCAAGCTTCGGTGCTGTGCCTAGGCGGATTTTTTGCGTTTCAGCTTGACCTTGGATGAAAAGTATTGTAAAATAGGGACGGTAAATTCCGGGAAAGGGGGATACCCATAATGAAGCGTATAGAGACGATCGAGACCCGCGATCTCCGCAAGAGCGCGGAGGACGGCGGCTGCGGCGAGTGCCAGACCTCCTGCCAGTCCGCGTGCAAGACATCCTGCGGCGTCGCAAACCAGCTGTGCGAACACAAGGACACGAAGTAAAACGAGAAAGAAAATGCCGCTCACGCTGCAGCGTAAGCGGCATTTTTGGTAGTATGGAGGAGAAAAATGGTCCATTTATACAAGCAAAATGGCTATAATATAGTGCTGGATGTGTTTTCGGGCTCCGTTTATTCAGTGGACGAGGTCGCGTATGATGTGATAGACCTCTATGAAAAGCTGACGCCGGACGAGATCATATGCCGTCTCGTGGATAAATACAGGGATAACCCGGATATCACAGAGGCGGAGCTGCGCGAGTGCCTGGATGATGTGGAGGAGCTTAAAAAGGCCGGGAAGCTCTTTTCCCAGGACAGCTATGCCGGTATGGCCTTCGATTTTAAAAAGCGATCCAACGAGATAAAGGCTCTGTGCCTTCATGTGGCGCACAGCTGCAATTTAAATTGCAGCTACTGCTTTGCAAGCCAGGGGAAGTACCACGGTGAGCGGGCCCTGATGAGCTATGAGGTGGGGAGACGAGCCATTGACTTTCTGGTGGAGCATTCCGGGAACAGGCGGAACCTGGAGGTGGATTTCTTCGGCGGAGAACCGCTCCTGAACTGGGAGGTGGTAAAGAGCCTGGTGGCATACGCCAGATCCATAGAGGAAATGAACCGCAAGCGTTTCAGATTCACCCTGACTACAAACGGCGTGCTGGTCAACGACGAGGTCATTGACTTCTGCAACCGGGAGATGCACAACGTGGTCATGAGCCTGGACGGAAGGCGGGAGGTTCACGACCGCTTCCGCCGCGATCTGTCCGGGCGGGGCAGCTATGATGTGGTGGTCCCCAAATTTCAGAAATTTGCCGCTGCCAGGGGGGAGCGCGACTACTACGTCCGCGGTACATACACCCACTACAATGTGGACTTTCTGGAGGACATTCTGCATATGGCGGATCTCGGCTTCACTAAGCTCAGCATGGAGCCGGTGGTCTGTGCTCCGGACGACCCGTGTGCGCTGACGGAGGAGGACCTTCCTTGCTTGTTCGAGCAGTATGAGAATCTGGCGGTGGAGCTTCTAAGACGTGATAGTGAGGGCAGACCACTCACATTCTATCACTATATGCTGGATCTTAAAGCAGGGCCTTGTATCTACAAGCGCATCTCAGGCTGCGGCTCCGGCACGGAGTACCTGGCTGTCACGCCCTGGGGGGATCTGTACCCATGTCATCAGTTCGTGGGGGATTCCAGTTACAAAATGGGGGACATATGGCAGGGTGTCACAAATACCGAACTCAGAGACGAGTTCAAGCTGTGCAATGTCTACGCCCGTCCGGACTGCGCTGATTGCTGGGCGAAGCTCTACTGCTCCGGCGGCTGTGCAGCCAACGCCTGTCACGCCTCCGGGTCGATAACAGGCGTCTACGAGTATGGCTGCAGACTGTTCCGCAAACGTATGGAATGCGCAATTATGATGCAGGTGGCAAAGAGCAGCCGCGATTCTGAACGCAGCTTCGAATCGGAGAAAATGTGATTTTTGACGCAATCTCTCCGCATCGGTGAAGCTTAAGATCCCTCCTGACGCGCCTTGGAATAATATCATATCATTCTGGAAAAGCTGTAGCTGAAAAGCAGGAAATAAAGACAGAAGGTCAGCTAAGCGCAGCATGATAAGGCGTATGAGGCTAAGCGCCGGGGTGAGGCGTATACGCAGAGCTTTTTATTCTGTCCGGCGGTTTACCGCCGGACAGAACAGCCAGGAGGGATTTTACATGACAGACAAGGAAACCGGCCTGTATCTTGAGCTGGGGATGCTGGGAAACTTTGCCAGGAACACTGCCTTGTCCCTGGAGCCGCGGGGGACGGTCACAGGAAGGTCCATGGCGGCCAGGGGCGAGAAAATTCTGAGCCGTCTTAAGGAAAAGCGTCACAGTCTCACAAGACCGGGACCAGAGCTTACAAAGGCGTGGGAGTGGTTTTCGGACAACTGGTATATAGCAGAACGGGAGGGGAAGGATGGCATACAGAATCTCTCCGGAGCGGGGAGGCTCCCCCGCGCCGGGGAGAACGCCGCCATTTCCGAGGTGGCCTCCGCACTGGTGAGGTCCGGGCGCGGCGAGGTGACGGAGCGCAGACTGGAGGTTTTTCTTGAGGAGTATCAGCGGACATCGCCGGTGTCGGAAAGGGAGCTTGCCGTTTTTGTTCCGGTTCTGAAGCTGGAGCTTGTGCGTTTTCTGGACAATGTTTTCCCGGATAATCTATCCGAATATTCCGGGGACGGGCAGGAGCTGGCCATGCTGCTGGGGAGCGCCTTTACGTCTCTCAGATATCTGGCATCTGCGGATCTGACGGAGCTCCTTGAGAAGGTCAATCCCATGGAGCAGCTCCTCCGTAAGGACCCGGCGGGGATGTACAGCCTCATGGACGAGGATACCCGCCATTATTACCGGCGGACGCTTGCCGGACTTGCAAGGCGCGAGGGCATAAGTGAAAGGGAGGCGGCGAGAACCGTTCTGCGCCTCGGTGAGGAGGGACGGGAGCGGCACGTCGGCTTCTACATTTTTACCCGGCCGCTGGGCCAAAGACGAAAAGAGCCCTCCGGCGGCTGGTATATGGCCCTGAATATTTCGGCGTCCATAGGCGCAGCGGCTCTGGCGGGGCACATTGCAGGTTCGGTTCTCGCAGGGGTGCTGTTGCTTCTGCCCATTTCGGAAATAGTAAAAAATATCGTGGATTTTGTGTGTCTGCGAGCGGCGCGTCCTGTGAAGCTCCCGAGAATGGAGCTTGCCGGCGGACTTCCGAAAAGCGGCAGAACCATCTGCGTAATATCCGCACTGCTCACCGGCGAGGATTCCGGCGAACATTTCGGACGGCTTCTTGAGGAGTACAGGCTCCTGAACCGCGACTGCGGGGAGAATCTTCTCTTTGGCATACTGGCCGATCTTAAGGAGCACAGCGCACCAAGGAGCCGCGGGGACGCCGCGGTGGTGGACAGGGCGCGGCGCAGCATTGAGGCGCTGAACGAAAGATACGGCGGAGGCTTTTTTCTCCTTCTGCGTGAGCGGGAGTACAACGAGGCGGACGGCTGCTATATGGGGAGGGAGAGAAAACGCGGGGCCATAGAGGAGCTTGTACGGCTCCTCTCGGGGGAGAAGAGTGCTCTCAGGGTGCTTGCCGGAGACAGAAGATGCCTTGCGAACGTAAACTTCATACTGACACTTGACGCGGACACGCGGCTTACCTCGGGAAGCGCCAGGGAGGTTGTAGGCGCGGCGCTTCACCCGCTGAACGTGCCGGAGATAGACGAGCAGCGCGGACGGGTGGTAAGAGGGTACGCGGTGTTTCAGCCGCGTGTGGCGACCGACCTTAAATCGGCCGGAGCGACTGATTTTGCCCGCATCTTTTCAGGCGGGGGTGGAATAGAGCCATACAGCAGCGCTGCGGGCAGCGTATACCAGGACCTCTTCGGGGAGGGAACCTTCATGGGCAAGGGGCTGATAAACGTGCCCGTCTACAGAAGAGTCCTGGAAAACGTCTTCCCTCAGGGCCTTGTGCTGTCTCACGATATCCTCGAGGGCGCATATCTTCGGTGCGCCTTTCTCAGCGATACTGAGCTCACAGATGGCTTTCCGGGTAAAGTAACGTCATATTTCACCCGCCAGGAGCGGTGGACAAGGGGGGACTGGCAGAATGTGCGCTGGCTTTTACCAAATGTGCGGAGAGCAGATGGGACGATTGTCAGAAACCCGCTGGGTATGCTCGACAGATGGAAGCTTCTTGATAATCTGCGAAGATCCCTTGTTCCGATATCCATATTCCTGGCGCTGCTGACGGGGATGTTGTTTCACGGCGCGGGGCTTCTCACTGCTGCCATAACTGCTGTGGCTGCGGAGCTCAGCGGTCTTCTTCTGACGTGGGCGGACATAGTGTGGCGGCATGACGGAAGCTTCCGGGCCCGTTACCAGTCTGCGGTCATATCCGGCATTGGCGGAGCCATCATGCAGACAGCAATACGGCTTATGCTGCTTCCGGCGGAGGCGGTTATTGAGCTTCGGGCTGCTGCTGTGGCCGTTTACAGGATGACGGTGAGCCACCGCGGGCTTCTCAGCTGGTTAACATCCGCCGAGGCTGAGAGCCGCGGCGAGACCATGGCGGGCTTTTACAGGGCATTGAAAGCGTGCCCTGTCACGGGCCTTCCTGTGATCCTCCTGACGCCATTTCCTGCCGCTGCGGCCGCGGGCCTTGTATGGCTTTTCGCCCCGGCCTATGCCTGGGCACTCAGCCGTCCGGTGAAAAAGGAAAAGACACTCTCACGCATTGACAGAAGCTTCCTGCTGTCATGCGCGGGGGATATCTGGCGTTATTTCAAGGACAACGTCAACGAGGAGAATAACTGGCTCCCGCCGGACAACGTCCAGACAGAGCCGCACACCGGAGCTGCCCGCCGGACGTCGCCCACAAATATAGGCCTTGCGCTGCTGGCACAGCTTGCGGCTCAGGATCTGAAACTGGCTGACGAGCGCGAGACGCTGCAAGCCATAGCCAACACCCTTGAAACACTCACAAAGCTTGAGAAGTGGAACGGGCATCTTTATAATTGGTATGATACGACCACTCTCCGACCTCTGGAACCTGAGTATGTATCCACAGTGGACAGCGGTAATCTGGCCGGCTGCCTGATTGCCGTTCGCCAGGCGCTCTGCGCGAGAGGCGAGGAAGCGCTGGCGGAGGTCTGCGGGAGACTTGTGGACGAAATGAATTTCAGGCCGTTGTTCGATGAACGTCGGCAGCTCTTTGCTATCGGCTGGGATATGACCAGAGACGCCCCGACTCAGGGCTGGTATGATCTTCTGGCAAGCGAGGCCAGGATTACAAGCTATGTGGCGGTGGCGCTGGGACAGGTTCCGCGCAAGCACTGGCGCAGACTTGGCCGTGCGCTGGTGTCCCAGGACAGCTACAGCGGCATGGCGTCCTGGACGGGGACCATGTTTGAGTACCTGATGCCGAATCTGCTGCTGCCGTGCTTCGAGGACACGCTTTTATATGAGAGCTCCAGATTCTGCCTCTATGCCCAGAAACGCGCCCACAGGGGGATACCATGGGGCATATCAGAGAGCGCCTTTTACGCATTTGACCCGGGACTCGGCTACAGATACAAGGCCCACGGCATACAACGGCTTGCCCTTAAACGGGGGATGGACCTGGAGATGGTGGTGTCGCCCTACTCCTCCTTTCTGGCGCTGCCCCTGGACACCCACGGGGCAGTACGGAATCTGCGCAGACTGGCTGAGCTCGGCGCGTCGGGGCCATATGGATATTATGAGGCAGTTGACTTTACGCCATCCCGTGTGACAGGACGGTATGAGGTGGTCAGAACCTATATGGCGCATCACCTGGGCATGAGCCTTGTGGCAATAGCAAATACGCTGTGCAGTGACGTGTTTCCGGAACGTTTCATGTCGGATGTGCGTATGAGGGCATATGCAGAGCTCCTGCAGGAGCGTGTTCCAACGGGGACGGTGGTTCTGAGACAGCCCCCAAGGGATGTGCCGGAGAAGCCGCGACGCCAGGAGAGTCAGAGTTTTGCGGAGACTATAACGAAAATAGACGCCTTCCGGCCGCGCTGCATGCTTCTCTCAAACGGGAGCTACAGCGTCCTTGCGGCGGAGAGCGGCAAGACGCGCTCAATGTGGCGGGACCTGGATATAACACGGTTTGACGAGGATGTCGAGGGATATGCCGGAGTTTCCATGTACCTGAGAACGGCAGAGGGACTTATCCCCCTTGAGGCCGCTCCGGATTACCGCAGGGATGTGCTGTATTCAGCCGAGCTTGGCGATTCATCCGCCAGGTTTACAGCGCACTTCAGGTCTGTCACAGCCTCGGTCACGGTGACAGTGCCGCCATGTGAGGCCGGTGAACGGCGGTGCGTCGAGCTGGAGGGAGCGGACGAGGGGACGGAGGTAATATGCGCCTTTGAGCCGGTTCTGTCGAGACGTGAGGACTATGAGGCGCACCCGGCCTTTTCACAGCTGTCGCTCACAGCGAAAGCGGTGGATGGAACACTGGTTTTTACTCGCAGAGGGCGTGGAGACAGCCAGGCTGTCTGCCTTGCAGTGAGCTGCTCAGAGCCGGCGAGGTTTGTGACAGGCAGGGAGCGTGGGGCATCACTGACAGCCGGGGAGCTTGCCCAGGCCGGGCCGGACCTTCAGGCGGTCTGTATTGTGCCGGTAGTACTTCGTGGGGGGAAGGGCTCCGTTGTTTTCGCGATTGCCGCGGGCTCCTCAGGCGGGGAGTGCATCGCGGCCTCCAGGAAGCTTCTTAAGAGCGGGGAGGGACAGACAATAAGCCGTGTGGCGGCCTCCGCGCTTATGCTGGGACTGGGAGGCGGACAGGTGAGGGAGGCTATTGGGTATCTTACCGAGCTTTTCTTTACTCCATCCGCTGATTTACAAAGACGCGCCTCGTCAGGCGAACTCTCAAGGGAGAAGCTCTGGAAATTCGGAGTTTCCGGCGATCTTCCGATCCTTGCAGCCCGGGTCGAGGACAGCTCGCAGCTTCCGGCTGTTGAGGAGCTTGTGCGGCGTCATGCGTTTCTCAGTGAAAACGGCGCTGTACTGGACCTGGCGATTCTCATCACAGACGCGGGCGATTACCGGAGCGCTCAGAGAAGTGCTGTTACCGACCTTCTGAGAAGGCTTGGCCGTGAAGGGACCATAGGCGCACGAGGCGGCGTCTTTCTCATTGACGCATTTGACCCTGACGCGAAGGCGGTGACCGCCCAGGCGCGGCTTTTAATACCCCTTGAGGGAGCGGGAGAGCCTGAGCGTTCACCAGGGAGGATGCCTTGCGAGAGGATGAGGTATTCAGCGGGCCTTGAGCCGGTGAGCTTCCGAATGGAGGAGGACGGCACATTCCGTTTTGCCGTCACCGACACACTGCCGGCAGCGGCGTGGAGCCATGTGCTGACAAATGGGCACTTCGGCTTTCTTGCTACAGAGGCCGGGACAGGCTATATGTGGTGGGAGAACGCCCGTCAGATGAAGCTGAATCGATGGCTCAATGACCCGCTGACGATTCATGGCACTGAGAGGCTGTGCATTACGATGGACGGGGAGCGCGTTTCGCTTTTTGCCAATGGGGACGGCAGACCGTCGCTGGTGGAGTACGGTTTCGGATGGGCCTCATGGCGGCGCGAGATCGGAGCGATGCAAAGTGTGGTCACAGCCTTTGTGCCGGAGAATGCCGATTCAAGGCTTCTCGTGATAGAGCTTACAGGTGAGATCCCGGATACGGCACGTATAGAGTACTTCACAGAGCTTGTTCTGGGGGAAGAAAACCATCCTTCACCGTTTATAGAGACGTGGGTGGAGGACGGCGTTCTTTGTGCACGAAATCCCCGGAACGAATACCGGAGTGAGGTGTTCCGTATTGCGTCGTCATCAGATCCGCTCAGCTTCACGATGGACCGCGACGCGTGGCTTGCCCGGGATTATGACGGCTGGACAGGCGTTGGCAGAATACCGTGTGCGGCCTTCTGCCTGACAGCGGCAAAGCGGACGGTGATTGCGACAGGCTGCGAGGATCAAACGCGCATAAAGGAGCTTAGCCGGCCGGACGAGGCGTCTGAGCTCCTGGGGGAGACTAAGGACGCGTGGCGTATGAGAACCGGTGCGGTCCGGATATCCACCAAAGTTCAGAATCTTGACCGCTGTGCCAATGGCTGGGCCGTCTATCAGACGCTTGCCTGCCGGATAATGGGCAGAACCGCACTCTACCAGAACGGGGGCGCAGTGGGGTTCCGGGATCAGCTCCAGGATGTGTGCGCGCTTACAGTCCAGAATCCGCATCTGGCAGAGGAGTATATTCTGAAAGCGGCCGGACATCAGTATATGGAGGGTGATGTGCAGCACTGGTGGCACTCAGGACCCGAAGGGGATAGGGGCGT
>CAYPMJ010000062.1:0-10999 GCA_964411785.1 uncultured Oscillospiraceae bacterium | reverse complement strand
GCCGAGGGAACGACTGTGGAAAATGACCCTTGAACACAAGGGCGCACTTCTATACCTCTCTTGGAGGTATCGTGCGCTCTGCGAGGCTGAACGGCCCGGACATTCGAATGTCCGGGCCGTTTTCCGTCGCTCTGCTCCGTACAAGGGGCTGTCTCGCCTACCGGCTCGGTCAGCGCTTCAAAGCGCTTTGCGCTTAGATGTCTCCACTGGAGACCTGCGCCCCCTTGCGGTATCTTCAGGTTATAAAGTCACTGTAAACGTCACACTTTTTCCATCCGGACTTTCGGCCCTGATCCTGCCGCCATGGGCCTCGGCAGTGGCCTTTGCCACAGCCAGACCGATGCCCGTTCCTCCCGTTTCCTTTGAACGGGACTCATCCGGTCTGTAAAACCGATCGAAGAGTCTTTCCGTGTGCTTGTAGTCCTCCAGCTGACAGGTGTTGAATACGGAAATCTCTATTTTCCGCTGACGCTTTCTGACATCCAGCCGGATAATGCCTCCATCGTCGGAGTATTTCAGGGCGTTGTCTAACAGAATCGACACAAGCTGCGATATCGCTTCCCTGTCGCCATGGAGCGTAAGTCCATCCTGAATATCCTGGCTGTAGGTCTTGCCCTTTGCCTTTGCAAGCGCTTCCATCGGCTCTGCCACCTCCCACACTGCGTCGCTGAGGGAGAAATCCGACATGGCCGGGAAGGGCCGCTCCTCGTCAAGGCGCGAAAGCGTCACAAGGTCAGTGATCAGCCGTGACAGACGGTTTGTCTGCGTGTGAATGTTCTGTACCCACTCGTTATCCGCAAGCTCCATGGACAGCACATCCGCGCTGGTGGATATAGCCGTCAGAGGCGTCTTCAGCTCATGGCTCGCGTCTGTGATAAACCGCTTCTGCGTCTCGATGTTTCTCACATACGGGGCTATAGCCCGCTTTGAGAAAACCCGCACCAGCACGTACGCCGCCACTGCGCTTGCCAGTGCGACAATTCCGGACACCATCATGAGCGACTTCATGGACTGCAGCTCCCGCTCGACGTTAAGGAAGACATAGGTCTTGCCCCGTCCCTCCGAATCCACACTGAATCTGTACCCCTTATAGTATCCCGAGCTCCTGCCTCGATCCTCCACTGCCTTGGCGTACTCAACAGCGTCTGAGGCGGAGATGGACTCAATGTACTCGTGATATACGCCGGTGACGCGTCCGTTCTCATCACAGCGCACCTCGAAGAAACGCGTGGTGTACTGCGCCTCAGAAGATAAGTGTGCCCACACCGAGCCCGGTACCCAAATCGTATCCACCTGCCATGGATCAAAGCTTTCCAGCAGTTCCAAAGTCTCGTCCTGCTTCTGAGTGGATAAAAAATAATTCCAAAGATTCACAGTCAGCAGCAGTACAAGAGTAACCATGAGAAACGCTCCCATTGCCGCGACCGTGAAACGCCGGCGCATCTTCTTCAGCATCTGCTTTCCTCCAGCGCGTAGCCTGCGCCGCGCACAGTCTTGAGCTCCACGTTGGAGCCGAGCTCCCGCAGCTTCTTGCGAAGAAAGCCAACATACGTCCACACCACATTAATTTCCGCGTCCGCATCCAGACCCCATATTTTCTCCATAAGGTGTTCACTTGAGAAAATATGGTGCGGATTGCGAATAAACAATTCCATCAGCTGGAACTCTTTATTGTTAAGCCTCCGGTTCTCCTCGCCCACCGACAGCGTGTAGCTTGCACAGTCGAGCGAGGTGTTTCCAAAAGTCAGCACGGACGGTGCGTACGCGCCGCTGCGACGGGTGAGCGCACGAACGCGGGCCAGAAACTCGCTGGCGGCAAAGGGCTTAGGCAGATAGTCATCCGCTCCGGCATCCAGCCCCGCCACACGATCCTCAACCTCGCCTTTGGCAGTGAGAAACAGCGCCGGAGTGGATATACCCTTCGCCCTGGCCCGTTTGAGTACCTCCAGTCCGTCAAGGCCTGGCATCATGATGTCCAGCACAAGTGCGTCATAGCGTATTTCAAGAATATACGACAGTGCGTCTGTCCCTGTGTGGACCATGTCTACAGAATATTTGTTCTTTTCCAGCATAACCTTCAGTGCCTTTGCTATGGAGACCTCGTCTTCTGCAATTAATACTCTCATGTCCACCCCTCCATATTTTTCTCGCTTCGTCCGGCACATTATAAATCAGCCAGCTGAAATCAGCCTGAAAATCATGCAGGGATAATCCTGCCGCAACCGGAAAAACATGTCGGCTTTCTTCGCATCTCACGGGCTCCGCTGAAACTCTTCTCAGTATCCTGTTCAGTATTCTGACTGTCCGGCAGCCCCAGCACTTGAATTAAAGCGTCTCCAGCTTGTCTGCCAGCCCATCAAGCCAGCTGCCATCAAAAAGCTCAATAAGTCCCGCATCACAGGCAGCGGAGAGCTTAGGCTCTATCGGAAGACGCGCTGTCGTGTCAATACCATACTGTGCAGCCGCCTCATCAAGGTGACTCTTGCCAAACACATCGTGACGCGCTCCGCAGTCCGGGCACTGATAATATGACATATTCTCCACGAGGCCCAGAATCGGGATATTCATGAGCCTGGCCATCTTTACCGCCTTGCCCACAATCACCGACACCAGCTCCTGCGGCGAGGTGACCACCACAATACCATCCACTGGGATGGACTGAAACACTGTCAGTGGCACATCACCCGTTCCCGGCGGCATATCAATAAACATGAAGTCCACATTTCCCCAGACAACCTCCTTCCAGAATTGCTGCACAACACCGCCGATAATCGGCCCTCGCCATATGACAGGGTCGTCCTGGTTGTCCAGCAGCAGATTCATGGACATGAGGCTCACGCCGGTACTGGACTGTACAGGAAAAAGTCCCAGCTCACTTCCGGAGGCTCGCTCCGTGATTCCAAATGCCTTCGGAACTGACGGGCCCGTGATATCCGCATCCATTATAGCCACCTCACGGCCACGGCGGCGCAGTGTCACTGCCAGAAGCGACGTGACAAGCGATTTGCCAACGCCCCCCTTGCCTGAGACGACGGCTATGACCTTTTTAATATCGGACATCTCATTTGGTTCCTCCAACATGCTCTCAGGCTGGGCCTGACCGCTGTCCCCACGACTGGAGCAGCCCGCCTGACATGTGGAGCAGTCATGAGTGCACTCTTCATTAATTTCTGCCATCTTTCTTTTCCTCCGATTCTCTGTCATGTAGTCTGTTTCTGTCCACTTCTGTGAGTTTATCCCATTTCCACCAAAACGTCAATCCAAAATTCATAAAAGCCGCTGGAAAAGCAAAAGTAACTTGCAAAAATTATCCTGTGATGCTATAATAGCCTTAAGCAGGGTGGAACTGGATAATTCCTCTCCCTCCAGCGTCAGATTTCGTGGCATTTTTTCACAGCTTTTCACCTTTCCCATCACTTGACTGTATTGAAAACCGCAGCTTATGGGAATACTACCTGCATCTAATCCAATCACCTGTTTTTCAGGAGGGTGAACCGTTTTGAACAAGTATATTATCCATGGCGGAAAGCCGCTCTACGGGGAACTGACCATCAGTGGAGCAAAAAACGCCGCAGTCGCCATAATTCCCGGTGCCCTCCTGGTGGACGGTACCTGCCGGATTGAGAACATCCCCCAGATCTCGGATGTGACAATGCTGTTGAACATTCTTCGCTGTATGGGCGCCGTGATACGCATGGTGGACAGACATACAGTGGATATTGACTGCTCCGGCATACGGAAGGCACGAGCTGACTTCGATATGATGCGCAGAATACGGGCTTCCTATTACCTCATCGGCGCTCTTCTTGGCCGGTTCGGTGAGGCCGTGGTGGCCATGCCCGGTGGCTGTAATTTTGGCGGTGTGAGACCCATCGACCAGCACATCAAGGGCTTCGAGGCCATGGGTGCAAAGGTAGATGTCAGAAACGGTCTCGTCCATGCCGTTGCCAGGGACGGAAGGCTCCACGGCGCGGAGATCTATCTGGATGTGGTGTCCGTGGGGGCAACTATCAATCTCATGCTGGCGTCTGTCTATGCCGAGGGGACAACTGTCATTGCCGGAGCCGCAAAAGAGCCTCATATAGTAGACGTTGCAAACTTTCTGAACTCCATGGGTGCCGATGTGCGCGGCGCGGGCACTAACGTCATCAAGGTCCGTGGAGGGCGGAAATTAAACGGAGGTTTTTACTCTATCATTCCAGACCAGATTGAGGCTGGAACCTACATGGCTGCAGTGGCGGGGACCGGCGGGGAACTTCTTATTCACAATGTCATCCCCAAACACATGGCCTGTATCTCAGGCAAGCTGGAGGAAACGGGGGTCATCGTGGAGGAGGGCGAGGATTGTCTCCTCGTCCGGCGCGAGGGACCTTTGCGTCGCGCCAATGTGAAAACGCTGCCATATCCCGGTTTTCCGACTGATATGCAGCCTCAGCTTGCGGCCGTTCTTTGTCTTGCCGATGGGCGTTCCATTATCACTGAGGGTGTGTGGGACAACAGATTCAAATATGTGGACGAGCTTATTAAGATGGGCGCCTCCATCCAGGTTGACGGACGCATTGCGATTATTGAGGGTGTGCCGTCTCTGACCGGCGCGCCTCTCAAGGCCTGTGACCTGCGCGCAGGCGCGGCCATGGTCATAGCTGGGCTTTGTGCCAGCGGAATTACAGAAATTGAGGGCGTCGACTATATAGAGCGCGGCTATGAGGAGATTGTCCGTAAGCTTCGCGGTGTCGGCGCAGATATTCAATCCGTCTCAATACCCTCTGACGAGGAAAGACTGACAAAAATCGGATAAATCGTTCTGATGTGCGTCCAGGGGGCCTGATATGCGCCCCCAAATTTTTTAAGCGGCAGGTTCTGATTATGACGGAGCTGTCAATAATCTGCGTCGGCAGAATGAAGGAAAAATTCTACATAGACGCTGCGGCGGAGTATCAGAAACGTCTGTCCCCCTATTGCAGACTTGCAATAACTGAGCTGCCCGAGGTGCGTCTGCCACCATCGCCGTCTGAGGCGCAGATAGATGCAGCCCTTCTGAAGGAGGCCTTGGCCGTACGTGCCAGGCTTCCTGTGAACGCGTCACTGGCGGCACTGTGCGTGGAGGGACGCCTTCTCTCAAGCGAGGAGCTGGCAGAGATGCTCCGGAGCTGGCAGGTCAGTTCCGCAAGGCACATTACCTTTCTGATAGGCTCCTCCAACGGCATACATGAAAGCCTGAAAGCCGAGGCCAGAGAGCGAATATCTCTTTCACCCATGACATTTCCTCATCACCTTGCGCGGGTGATGCTTCTGGAACAGCTATACAGGGCGTTTTCCATTCTGAACGGTGGGAAATATCACAAGTGACAGGCGGCTTATGGTTCGATAGTAAAAAATTTAAGATTTATATAAATGGGAGGATGAGAAAATGGACTACAAAGCCGAATATCAGCGGTGGCTGGACTCTGGAAAGCTCACGAAGGAGGACCGTGAGGAGCTGCTGGCGATAGCGGGAGACGAGAGGGAAATAGAGAGCCGTTTCTGCGACTATCTATCCTTCGGGACGGCCGGTCTTCGCGGAACCATGGCGGTAGGACTGCATCACATGAACGTATATGTGATACGCCACACCACGCAGGCTTTCGCGCAGGTCATTCTTGAGGAGGGACCTGAGGCAGCGAAGAGAGGCGTCGCTGTGTGCTATGACTGCCGTAACCACGGCGCGGAGTTTGCCCGTGAGGCGGCATGCGTCATGGCGGCAAACGGAGTAAACGTCAGGCTGTTTGAGGGGATGCGTCCCACCCCTGAGCTGAGCTTTGCTATCCGTGAATACGGCTGCACAGCAGGGATTAACGTAACAGCCAGCCACAATCCGAAGGAGTACAACGGTTACAAGGTCTACTGGTCCGATGGAGCGCAGCTTCCCCCTGACCATGCCTCCGCTGTGGCGGAGAAGATGAAAGCGATAGATATTTTCTCCTCACCAAAGTCAATGGATTACGACAAGGCTGTTGAGAACGGCCTCATCACCCTGATGGGCCGTGAAACTGATGAGAAGTTCCTTGAAAATGCTCTGGGGCAGCGCCTGGACACTGAGGTTGTCAGGAGTGTGGCCGACGATTTCAAAATGGTCTTCACTCCCTTCCATGGCACAGGCCGTGAGCTGATCCCGGAGGCGCTGCGCAGAATGGGTCTTAAGCACATATACTGCGTGGAGGAGCAGATGGTTCCTGACGGCAACTTCCCCACAGTTGCGTCCCCCAACCCGGAGAATCCGGAGGGCTTTGCTCTGGCAGTTCAGCTTGCCGACAAGGTGGGCGCGGACTTCATTCTTGGCTCGGACCCGGACGCTGACCGCGTGGGGCTGATGGTTCGGGATCACAGTGGGCAATTCATTCCGTTCACTGGAAACCAGACCGGAGTTCTTCTGCTTGACTATGTCATAAATGCCCGTCTCCGTGCGGGAAAGATGCCGGAAAAGCCTGTAGCGCTTAAAACTATTGTCACGACGGAGATGGCCCGTGCTGTGGCGTCGAAGAACGGTGTGGCGTGCTTTGATACATTCACCGGGTTCAAGTTCATTGCAGAGAAGAAAAACGCGCTTGAGTCCTCCGGCGAGGGGAAGGTCATATTCTCCTTTGAGGAGTCCTACGGCTATATGCTTGGTGACTATGTGCGTGACAAGGACGCGGTAACGGCAGCTGTGATGCTCTCCGAGATGGCCTCCTGGTACTTCAGCAAGGGCATAGCTTTAGTGGACGCTCTGAATTCCCTGTACGAGAAGTACGGCGCGTATCTTGAGCGCACATTGAATCTGGTGATGCCAGGTCTTGACGGTGCAAAGAAGATGAAGGCTCTGATGGACGGTCTTCGCTCCGCACCTCCCACGGACATCGCCGGCGAACCTGTACGGCTGGTCCGCGACTACCTGGACGGCTCGGAAAAGGAGCTTTCCAGCGGTGCCGTCACCAGTATGGAGCTGCGTGATTCCAATGTTCTGTCCTTCGTGCTGGCTGACGGAACGGTAATCCTGGTCCGTCCCTCAGGCACTGAGCCTAAGGTGAAGGTTTACGTTCTGGCCCGTGGTGAGAACATCGACGAGTGCCGCGAGAAGTCCCAGCGTTATTCCAAGTGGGCGCTTGCCCTTTCTGAATAACAACGAACTCTGGACTGTAAAAGGGGTTAATCCCACCAGCGGAGTGCCCGTAAGGCAGTGAACCATCAGGTATTACGAATCAAGGCATTCTGTTTGGCGGGATTTGAAAGCAGACGGCGGCGTCCGGCTTCGGCTGGATGCCGCTGTTCCTTACCGGGGCGGAACCTTCGAAAACGGCTTCATAAGCCATGGATAACAAAATGAGCAGGTCAGCTTCCATTTCCGTGCCGAACCCCTTTGAAACAGCTTTCCGATCTTCAGCCCATAATACCGATTATCTCCCCGATTTCTATGCGGCTGTTTACGAATTCGAAAAAATATGTTATACTCAAGAGGCAGTGACAGATAAGGGGATGAGATCAATGCCGGATGAGTTCCACGACGACGTTCACCTGCTCACGAAGGCGGATGCCGCGCTTCCCATGCGCGACCCCGACACCCACAAGGGCGATTATGGCAAGATTCTGATCGTCGCCGGCAGCCCAGGCTGCACGGGTGCTCCATCCTTCGCCGCCAGAGCCGCAGTGCGAAGCGGGGCCGGTCTGGTATTCCTGGCCGTACCCGAGTCGATATGGGCTGTGGAGGCTGTGAAAAACGATGAGGCCATGGTAATTCCGCTCCCGGCTGACCACAATGGTCATATATCCCGTTCCGCCATAGAGCCGCTCCTTAAAAGACTTGGTAAATGTGACGCGTGTCTTGCCGGTCCAGGTCTGGGGCTCTCCGAGGGCACGGAAAGCCTTGTAGTACAGCTTCTGTCCAGCTCCCGCGTCCCGCTTATTCTGGATGCTGATGGCATAACCTGCGCTGCCGCGCATATAGATATATTGGACAAAGCGTCATGCCCCGTTATCCTGACACCCCACGAGGGGGAGTTTCGCCGCCTGTGTCCGGAGGCTGACCAGGCAGAGACTGTGCCGGAGTCCAGAGCCTTCGCCATAAAGCACCACGTCATTCTGGTCCGTAAAAGCCACCGCACCGTCATCGCATACCCTGACGGGACGGTTTTCCGGAACACCACAGGAAACGCCGGAATGGCCAAGGGAGGCAGCGGCGATGTGCTTGCCGGGATGCTCCTGGGTCTGGTTGGTCAGGGGCTCAGCCTTAAACATGCTGTGAATGCGGGTGTATACCTCCATGGGCGTGCCGGAGATCAATGTGCCGCCAGATTTGGGGAATATGCAATGACGCCGTCGGATATGGTCATGGAGCTGAAAAATGTTATGAGGTGAAGCAGTTGCGTAGAAGGTTTATCTGCGCACTAATGACAGTCCCGCTGTTCCTCCTCTGCGGCTGCGGCTGCGGCGGGGGTAAAAGTGTGGATACTGAGATGCGTGAGCTTCAGGAGGCGCTCGCTGCCTGTGAAAGCTTCCGTCTGGTGGCGGATCTGCGTGCGGACTACGGGGATCGTGTATACGACTACCGCGTCCGCTTTGATGGAAACGCCGAGGAGGGAACAGTCAGTATTCTGGCGCCGGAGAACGTTGCCGGCGCTGCCGTGCGCTTCGGCGCTGACGGCACGGCCCTTGGCTTCGACGGGACCGATGTGTATACTGGCGAGCTGCTCCCCGAGGGCCTGTCCCCTGTTGACGCTCTTCCAATGATGGTGAGCGCCTGGCGCGAGGGACTGGTGACCGAAACTGTCCGCGAACGCCTGGACGATACTGATTGCCTGGCGTCGGTGTTCATGATATCCGAGGAGGTATCGCTGCGCACATGGTTTGACAGGTGCACCGGTTTACCGCTTCGCGCGGAGGTTTCATTTGACGGATATACTGTGCTTACTGCATCTTTTTACGACATTATCACAGACTAGCCGGAGGAGAGCTATGGATCTGCAAAAGAGAACCTGGGCGGAAATAGACCTGGACGCCCTGGAGCAAAATTACAGGGCAATTCGCGGGGCAATACCGGACAGCTGCAAATTTCTTGGCGTTGTCAAGGCCGATGCATACGGTCACGGGGCTGTGGCGGTGTCAAGACGGCTGGAGGCAATCGGTGCTGACTACCTGGCCGTCTCGTGCCTTGACGAGGCTCTTGAGCTTCGTCAGGCGGCCATAACGCTTCCGATTCTTATCCTTGGTCATACACCGCCTGAATATGTTAAATGTCTTCTGGAGAACGATCTCACTCAGACCGTCTCCTGTGAGGCCAAAGCGCTGGAATACGACAGCCGCGCCGCTGAATACGGGAAAAAGCTCCGTATCCACATTAAGGTCGACACAGGCATGTCCCGCCTTGGCTTTCTTTGTTCAGGCGATTATTTTGAAAAAGGCGTCTGCAACATTGCTTCGGCCTGCGCACTTCCGCACCTGCTGCCTGAGGGAATATATACCCACTTTGCTGCATCCGATGAGGAAAGCGAGGCCGCAAGAGCGTATACCTGCGAGCAATTTGCACTTTTCAGGAGCGTTCTTGATGCGCTGGAAAAGCTTCACGGAGTGACTTTCCCCATTCGCCACTGCGCAAACAGCGGGGCCGTGTTAAATTACCCGGAGACTGCCATGGATATGGTTCGTCCCGGTCTGCTGCTGTACGGCTGCGGGGACCATGGGAAGCTCGGTCTCCACCCATGCATGCGTCTTGTGACGCGTGTCAGCACAATAAAGCTTTACAGCCCCGGAACCTCCGTGAGCTACGGCGGCATTTACAGAACAGAACGTCCCACCAGAATGGGTGTTCTCCCTATAGGTTACGCCGATGGACTTCTCAGAGCGCTCAGCAACAGGTGCTCCTTTTACGTCGGCGAAGGCCTTGCCCCACAGCGCGGGCGAATATGTATGGATATGTGTATGCTGGACCTGTCGGATCGGCCTGAAGCGGGCATTGATACTCCAGTAGAAATTTTTGGTCCGCATATTTCCGTTGAAACTCAGGCCGAGCTTGCCGGGACTATACCATATGAGCTTCTCTGTGCTGTCTCCAAACGTGTCCCAAGAGTATATAGTCCCGTTGTCCAATGAGCCTTACTTTGACAGTCTGACACTCCAATACACGGTTTCTGCGATACAAACCTTGACGAAAACATCACTTCGTTGTATAATTTTCATCGCGGCGTGAGAAAATGATAGTACCCTCGGTTACATAAGCTGAATGCTGCTGTGCAGCCGTGGAGACTTACCATTTTGGAGTGTGACACTTTGTGGCGAGCGGAGTAAAACGCGGGGACATCTATTACGCCGATCTCAGCCCCGTCGTGGGAAGCGAACAAGGCGGAATGCGGCCTGTACTTATTGTCCAGAATGACACCGGCAACAAGCACAGCCCAACAGTAATAGCTGCGGCAATCACGTCTCAGATCGGGAAAGCGCGTCTGCCAACTCATATAGAGCTGGAGGCCCGCTCCTTTGGCCTGACAAAGGACTCGGTGGTGCTGCTGGAACAGATTCGCACGATAGACAAGCGCAGACTGAAAGAGCGCATGGGACGTGTGGACGGTGAGCTGATGAATAAGGTTGATAACGCCATAGCAGTCAGTTTTGGTCTGCACTGAGCACGAGTCTTACCGGTACGGCTCATCCGTTGTGCACCGGGCCGTACCGGCTCAGATTATTTTCGAACCAGGAGGGTACATAATGAAGAACAAACAGAAGCTTCCGATTCTTATAGTCATAATTATAACGCTGGCTCTGGGTATCGGTCTGACATCCATAGCCGCCGGGAACTATGGCTCGCAGGATGACCCGCTTGTCACACGCAGCTACCTTGACGCCACATTGACGCCAAGCATCCTGGACAAGCTCAGTGAGAGTGTGGATGAAAAGGCTGCGGAGCTGTCTGAGAGCTTTGCCAGTATGCTGGATGGCGCGGATATCACAGTCCAGTCAGGCTTTTCGGTACTGACGCTCACCGAAGGTCAGA
>CAYPMJ010000061.1:0-11148 GCA_964411785.1 uncultured Oscillospiraceae bacterium | reverse complement strand
TCTTCCGCTTCACAGGTTCTGACCCTGTCCCAACCGACGAAACCCTCCCGCCCGGCATAGAGGCGCACCTCCATTTAGACCAGCCGGGCTCGCATCATTATACAGCAATCCACATGCTTTCGCAAGTATCGCCGGCTGTCAAATATGGCAAAAACCCCGCTTGCCGGTGCTGAAGCCGTCGCCCCCCATAAGCCCGGAGGCTAAGGGGTGCAGCTTTTCACCTGGCGGCCGGGAAGGGGTGCTTTGAAGTCAGCCCTTAACCAGCCTTTAAAAAAAGCTCCGTCTGCCGATATCCTTAATAAGAAGAGCGCAGGGCGCGGGGAGGAGACGGACAGATGGACGAAATTTTCATTCGCAGGGAGAGAGGCTTTGCCGCCATCTCCGGTACCGGGGCTGGCAGGGCTGAGAGGATGTCAGGAGCGAGGGCGGGCAAGGCGGACGCGGGATCAGAGGCGCAGCGCATCTCCCCCAGACCCACCCGGGACACCGCCCTGGGCATCACCTCCGACAGCGCCCGCAGGGCCTACCAGGTCCAGGCGGACAGTGCGCTGCTCAGGACAGGCGAGAGCGCTCTTGCGGAGGCGGAGGGCATATTGCACAGACTCCTGTCACTTCAGGATTGCGATGAGGCGGAGCGGATAAGTCTGCTGCAGGAGCTTGACCGGGTCTTAAGTCAGACGCTGCCCGATGGGACGGAGCTTTTTACAAATAGCAGCGCAGATGACGCTGAGCGCATCAACAGTGCGCTGCTTGAGGCACTTGAGGCGCTTTCTGAGAAGCTCCCATCCTCTCTCTCCCCTGACGAGGCCCTGACGGAGCTGTCGGGGGGACTTTTAACAAGCTTTTCCGAGCTTGTAAGTCATCTTGTGTCCGGAACCCGTGAGGAGCTTCTTGAGCTTCTTACAGAGCTCCTGTCCTCGGGGACAGATGGAGAGCCTGACTCTGACGCTGCAGCGCTCCTGGCGGGTGCGTCGGCCGGGGATGGCGGAGCCTTTAAGACTCTGCCGTCGGCGCTTGATAGCGGCATGTCACGAGATGACGGTATCCCGTTTACCGGCGCTGCCGGGCAGGATGACGTCAGCCCTTCCTCAGGCGCTTTCCGAGCGCTTGCCGGCATCGCTGAAAATATGCCTTCATCCGGTGACGGGAGCGGCAGGGGGACCGGCGGCACAGATCCGGGTGCGGACTTTCAGGGCTCCGGATCTTCCGCATCAGGCAGCCTGCGTTTAGGAGATTTCCCCTATAATGAGGCAGGCATCAATGTGAGGGGGAGTGAGACTTTGCACACTTCCCTGCTTCTCCATGACCCATCAGCAGAGCCTGGCGGGAGCGGTCTTACTGGCGCTGATAGCCCTGACGAGGGCGGACACTCCGCCATGAGTGCCGGTTCACAGGCTGTTGACGGCGGCGGGGGCGAGTCTGAGGTTTCAGCTTCCCGGGGCGGCGCTGCCGCCTCCGTGCGCTCCGCGGCTGTTTACGGCAATGCCGGGGAGCTTATGGAGTCAATTGATTCCATGTCCTCCGATCTGCTCTCAAAGTTCGGGGATGTAATCGTCCTCGGCTTGGACGGCAGATGGAAGCGAACCGACGATGTCCGTGAGACGCTCCGCATGTGGCTTGCGCAGGAGACCGATCCCTCAAACGGACACCCTGTCCACACTGTGACGGTTCTGGGCCGGGACAGGAAGGGCGGCGCCGTCTTAAGCGGGGTGTATGTGCAGTGGGAGGACGAGAGCCGGACATTTCGCGAGGTATCGCAGTATCCCAACCCGTTTGATGTGACCGGCGGCGAGGAGGGCACGGACTGGCTCTACGAGGAGGACAGTCAGACACTCCGGATTATGACAGACCTTGTGACAGCAATAGCTGGAGGCGTCGGAGTCACAGCGGACGGGAGCGATTTTAGCGGCAGGATAGTGATAGAGGACAATCTTGGCGACATCTGTCTCACGCTTCTGGGCGTTGAGTGCCGGGTGGATGCGGGGAGCGCCTTTGAGATTGGCCGTGAAAACCACGTGACTTTGCTTCTTGCCGACGGCACGGAGAATGTTTTCAGGAGCGGCGCGGGATTTGCGGGGATATCCATAGCGGACGGCGCCGCACTTGTCATAGACAGGGCTTTAAGCGGGGAGGATCTGCCTTGCGGGGTGCTGACGGCTCAGGGCGCCAGCGGCGGGGCCGGCATCGGGCGCGACTGCGGCGGGAGCTGGGACCGTGTGAGCAGCCTTGAGATACGCGGCGGCACAGTCCACGCCATTGGCGGCGGCGCGGGCGCGGGCATCGGGTCGGGAAAGCACGGCTTTTTCGGCTCCATCACCATCACCGGCGGCGACATACTCGCCACAGGCGGCCCCGACGGAGGCGCCGGGATCGGCGGTGCGCTGGGCGCACCTGTGGGCAGCATAACCATACGCGCAGGCCGGATAAGAGCGGAGGCCTCCATGCACGCGGCGGCCATAGGCGCAGGGATAGAGGGCGAGAGCGGGGACATACTCATCACCGGCACCGCCCGCATCCTCAGCGCCAGGGGCGGCGACCCGGGCGCAGACATCGGCGCGTGCCTCTTTGGGAGCTGCGGGCATGTCAGAGTGAGCGGCGGAGCGGATATCGGCAGCGCATCCGTCTCCCCGGCATCCCGGGACGCCTCATATCTCACGGTGGGCGAAAGGCGCATCGCCGTTCCGCGCTTTTGTGTCTCCTCCGAGGCGCTGCGCCTTAACGGGCTGAAGCTTGAGACCCGCGGCGATGTAAACGCCCTCAGAGCCGCGGCGGACGACGCTTTAAGCCGCGTTAGCCGCATACGCAAGGCCTACGGAGCCCTGGGCGGGAGGCTCGACGAGGAGCTTCGCTCCCTTCGCGGCATGGAGGTGGTGGGCAGCACGCAGCTCATACGCGACGCCGACAGCGCCGGCGAGGTTCTCACCAACGCAAGGCGCGCCCTTTTGCAGAGGGTCTCCCAGACTCTCGGCGTTCAGAGCGGACACAGTGCCGATGGGCTCAAGGAGCTTCTGCGGTGAGCGTACCGTGGCCCGGTTCCTTTCGAAGCACGTTAAAATACCGGGAGGGCGGCAGAAAATAAAACCTGACGGAGGCGGTCTTTATGTACATACGCGATATGCTCCGCGCCGTGACCATGAGGCGTCAGGACACGAATTCAAACGATCTCCACACCCCCTGGGGCGAGAGGCTGGACCCGGCGCACGTCCTGGAGGAATACCCGCGTCCACAGCTTCGCAGGGACAATTACACGATTCTGAACGGATACTGGGACTGCGCGTTCACCGGCGCGTCAGCCGGGATCCCCTCGGACTTTGAGGGAAAAATTCTTGTGCCCTTTTCCCCGGAGAGCCTTCTCTCAGGGGTTTCAAGGCAGCTTCTCCCTTGTGAGACGCTCTGGTATCGGAGGACATTTTCCGTCTCCTTTCCATATCCCCTCGCCCGTCTCATTCTCCACTTCGGAGCCGTGGACCAGGACTGCGCCGTCTATGTAAACGGCACAATGGCCGGGACGCACTCCGGCGGGTATCTGCCCTTCTCCCTTGACATAACAGGCGCTGTGACGGAGGGTGAAAACGAGCTTGCAGTCTCAGTGCGCGACGTAAGCGACACGTCTTACCGCACAAGGGGGAAGCAGCGCCTTGAGAGCGGAGGCATCTTCTACACCGCACAAAGCGGCATCTGGCAGACAGTGTGGATGGAGTATGTCCCTGAGGCGTATGTCAGGTCCCTTGTAATAACGCCGGATTATGACACGTCTCGTGTGAAAATTGTGGCGCAGATGAGCAGACCTGCTCCATCATACCTTCTTGAAATCCGCGCCGGGGAGCGGACCATAGTCTCCCGCTCCGGCACTGAGCCGTGCTTTGACATCGCCCTTCCTGAGGTCCACCCATGGACGCCGGAGACGCCTTTTCTCTACACCTTCACACTTAAGGCCGGAAGAGACTTAGTTGAGAGCTATTTTGCCATGCGGTGCTTCTCCTGCGAGCGGGACACCGGCGGCCGGCTCAGGCTCTGTCTCAACCATCAGCCGTACTTCATGAACGGTGTTCTGGATCAGGGCTACTGGTCGGACGGGCTCATGACCGCGCCCTCAGATGAGGCCCTGATCTACGACATTGAGACCATGAAGGGGCTCGGCTTCAATCTCCTGCGCAAGCACGCGAAGGTTGAGTGCATGCGCTGGTATTATCACTGCGACAGACTCGGTATGATTGTCTGGCAGGACATTCCAAACGGCGGAACACAGTACGATATGCTCCTTGTAAGTAAGCTTCCCACTCTCTTCCCCCGCCTCCGATTCCGGGATAACCGGTATGAGAGGCTGTCCCGGGGGACGCCGGAGAGCCGCGGGGAGTGGCGGACAGAGTGCACGGAGCTTGTGCGGCTTCTTCAGAACAGTCCCTCCGTCGCGGTCTGGGTGCTGTTCAACGAGGGCTGGGGACAGTTTGACGCCCGTGAGGCCACCGAGATTGTAAAACAGCTTGACTCAACGCGGCTCATTGACGCGGCCAGCGGCTGGTTTGACCAGGGCTGCGGGGATGTCCTCTCTGTACATTGCTATTTCAGAAAGCAGTCCACCCGCCCGGCCCGGCGCCGCGCCTTTGCCATCTCTGAATTCGGGGGCTATACATGTCACCTGGCAGAGCACTCCTTTTCAAGCGGGACCTATGGCTACCGCGTGTACAAGGACATCCCGTCCTTCCGGGATGGGTATCACAGGCTCATGGAGCGGGAGATAGAGCCGCTCAAGGCAAAGGGTCTCTCCGCTGCCATCTACACGCAGCTCTCCGACGTGGAAGAGGAGACAAACGGAATCCTGACATATGACAGAAAGGTCTGCAAGCTGTGAGGGAAGTGTGCTGATTTTGCACTGAAAAGTTATCCACAGCTTCAAAGCTGTGCTCAAAAAAACGGAGAGCCTCATCTTCGAGGTTCTCCGCTTTCCTTTGGGCTGTTTTTTTACAGCCCCTTCTCTCACACAAGCCAACCCAAGTCCAGCCTCAGCGTGGCAAGTTCTATGCCAGGCTTGACTCTCTCACCGTGAAAATCGCTGCCGCCTGTTACATTAAGATGATACCGATCCGCAAGGCTCAAATAAAAGGCCGTCTGCTCTGCGGTGTGCTTGGGATAGATACACTCCACCGCGTCAAGGCCGAAGTCTGAGAGCTCCCCAACCAGGGTATCAAGGGCGCTGTCCTCAATTCCGATCTGGTAGGGGTGCGCAAGGGATGACTTTCCCCCGGCGTCTCTGATTGCATCTATGCACTCCCGCACCGGCGGCTTGCCCCGCTCCACCTCGCGACGGTATTCTTCCGTGTCCAGATAACGGTCAAAGGCCTCCCGGTTATCCGCAACATAACCTCGGCGAACCATGACCTGGGCGAAGTGCGGACGACCGATGATAACTCCCCCTGCCATCTCCCGCACCTCGTCCAGGGAAATGGTCAGTCCCTTCTTTCGGAGGAACTCTATGATTCGCGGATTCCGTTCGTCCCTCCGCTCCCTCATCCGGCTGCACAGCGTCTGAAGCTCCGGAGCTTGAGGGTCAATGCCATAGCCCAGAATGTGAAACGTGCCGTATTCCTCTGCACTGAGCTCAATGCCACGCAGGACATGGACGCCAAGCCTCTCTCCCTCCCTGACCGCCTCGTCAAGGCCATCCAGAGTGTCATGGTCAGTCAGCGCCAGAAGCTCAATGCCTCGTTTTCCGGCAAGAGTCACAAGCTCCGCTGGGGTGTACTGACCGTCAGATGCTGTGGAGTGGGTGTGAAGATCCGCGATGTAAGTCATTGTTTTTCCTCTCATACTCATCTTTTGAAGGACGTTCGCACACGTAAATTGCCCTCAGTATTCATCTAGCAGACGTTCCCCTCCCGCTGCTGACAGGACGGCTCTTCCGCCTCGTTTGCCGTCAGTGTGCTTCTGAAATGCCGGATATTTTCCCCATATGTGTGCACACTGCCTCTGAAAATGCTTGAGGTTCCTGCCACAAACAGCTCAGCTCCATATTGCCGCAGCAATGCACCATGCTCAGGCGTAATATTTCCGTCGACCTCAACCACAATGTCTGTGCGACCCATTTCATTGAGAAACGTCTGAAGCTTCCGCGCCTTTTTCAGCGTGCTTGGCACAATCTTCTGACCTGCGAACCCCGGGTTGACCATAAGGAGGTTTATACCGTCGATATAATCCAAAACCTCTTCCAGCACATAGACGGGGGTGGCCGGATTGATCGCAAGGAAACGCTTGCATCCATAGGGCCTCAGCCAATCCAGGACGCGCTGAACCTGACAGGTGCTCTCATAATGGATCGAGACGATGTCCGTCTCCCTGATGCCAATCCACTGAAGCTTGTACTCCGGATTGTGAATCATCAGGTGAATATCCAGCGGAATATACGTCAGCTCCCGCAGCCCGCGGATATAGTCGACGCCAAGTCCGAAGTTCGGCACAAACTCTCCATCCATCACATCAATATGCAGGTAATCAATTTTCTCCGTCTCAAAGGTACGGATGGTGGCCATCAGGTCAACCAGGTTGGAACACATCATGGACGCAGATATTTTAGTCACTGGTCTTTCCTCCCCCGTTCCAAATGGTCATCACCTTGCAGCAGGGCTCCAGATGATTTTTCATCAGTGCAAGGCCCCTTTTCAGCTCCCTATGTTCGAAGACATGCGTGATGAGGGGCTCTGCAAGAACTGACCGGCGGCTGAGCGCGTCCCTCGCCTCCGTCCAGTCGGAGGGCCTATCGCCCCTGTACTGGGAATTCCATGTACCGATGGCACAAAGCTGTTTCCGTAAAATACGCCAGTAGGCGTCCTGCTCCAGTGTAATCGTTCCCTCGGGGTTCCCCGCCAGTACAATCCGTCCGGACGCTCCCGCCAGTCTGACGGCCTGACCGATTGCTGCTGAGGTTCCGACCGCCTCAATGACAACGTCAAACTCTCCGGCAGAGTCTCCCGCAACAACATACTCTATCCCGGGAATCCGGGCCGCAATTTTCCTTTTTCCCTCACTCCTGCCAATGACGCAAACCTGCAATGCGCCCCGCTCCGCTGCCCACTGCGCTGCTGCAAAACCTATTACCCCTGTTCCAACAACGGCGACGCGGTTCCCGCGCTCGACACCCACACGCTTCACCGCGTGAAGCGCCACGGCAAACGGCTCCATGACAGCCCCCGCCTTATATGAGATGTTCTCCGGAAGTTCAATCAGATTCCACACCGGCACCGCAACATATTCCGCAAATGCGCCATCGCGCCTGGATCCGATATAGTCATATTGGCTGCACATCTCATAGCGCTCCTGCTTACACTGTGGGCACTGCATACACGGAATGAGCGGAAAGACGCCCACACGTTTTCCAAGCCAGGGCCTGTCCTGAGCACTGGCAACCTCATCTACCACGCCGGCGAACTCATGTCCCGGAATGGTAGGAAAATGGTAGGTGCCCTTGACAAAAATTCTGGGAAGGTCGGAGCTGCAGATACCCGCTGCCTTCACCTTCACCACTGCCCAGCCCGGAGGGCACTTTGGGCGTTCAACCTGCTGAAGGCGCAGATCTCCTATACCGGTCAGCACGTAAGCTTCCATTGCAATCACCTCATTCCCGTCTGGCACAGATAGTGCGAAAGCGGCTCATGTCCTCTGGTGTTGTCAGCTTGAAATTCATTTCTGCCCCCGGAATAAGACGGACCTCCATGCCATGCCGATACGCAATCTCACTGCTCCCATGGCAGGAGCGGAGTTCATCTCCGTCAGCTTCACGGTTCAGCCGCGCGTACGCGTCCAGGCGATATGCCTCCGGTGTCTGTCCAACGAACAGCTGTTCCCTGTCCAGCAGCCCGGAGATTCTCGCGCCGTCACTGCTCCGGTAGACTGTGTCATGTACAGGCAGCACCGGCATGCATCCGCCATACCGCGCCGCAGCCGAAATACACTCTTCAATAAGCGAGATTGATACCAGAGGTCGTGCTGCGTCGTGGATAACCACAACGTCATCCTTCCCGCCCCCCTCCGCAAGACATGCATCCAGGCCACTTAGAACCGAACTCTGTCTGGACGAGCCCGCAGGAGCCAGCGACCGCAGCTTCACAATGCTGTATTCCCCGGCCCAGTCTGAAATCCGTCCATGCCAACTTTCAGATGCAACAACAACAATGCGGTCGACTGCTGGACACTGTTCGAATTTTTCCAGGGTAAATACCAGGACAGGTTTCCCTTCAACCATGCAGTACTGCTTCGGAGGGCCGTCTGTCCCCATACGGCTTCCGATGCCGCCCGCCAGAATGATCGCGTAGTTCATGGGCTCACCCCCCTAACCCAAGCTGCCCCCACAGCCGGTCTACAATCTCCTCCGGCGATTCCTGTCCGTCGTTCTCAATGACAAGATCAGGCCGCTCCGGCTCCTCGCATAGCAGGTCAACACCCACAACGTGCTTTGCGCCTGAGCTGTAAAGCCCCTTCTGATCCCGACGGCGCAACGTCTCCCACGTCACTTTGATGTAGATCTCCCTGTAGTTCTCAAGGTGCTCTCTTGCCCACGCGCGGCAGTCATTGTACATGGAGATGCTGCAGAGCACCACATCTATCCCCTGTTCTGCCAGCATGCCGCACATTTCAAAGTTATAAAACGCGCCTTTTCTTCGCTCCTCTGTGGTGTATCCGCTCTGCTTGTTATACGAAAGCCGTCTTAGCTGGTCTCCATCCAGCAGAACCACGTCGTTCTTCGTTGCCTTAAGTCTCCTGTAAAACAGTCCGCCTATGGTTGTCTTCCCGGCGCCGGCAAGGCCGGTGAAGAAATATACTGTTCCTATGTTCACGTCGTCCCCCCTCCCTCAATGATACAGCGGCTGCTCCAGCAACTCAGGGTCAGGGTGGAGCATCGGCATCATATAAAGCGGCTGCCCGTTCTTATTTACAAACCGTAGTCCCTCATTGAGGATCCGCGCATTCTTTATACGGTTCACATGACACTTTATCATATGCTTCTCAAGAAGCGCCTCGCGAACCTGGTCCCCTACAGCTCCGCAGACCTGCTCCTCGACGCCATCCGGCAGATCTGCCCCTTTCATTGTGGCTCTAATCTCTCCGGACTGGATAACCACACGGTAGGTGTCCCGGATATACCGATCCAGCGTGGTGAAGCTGCCTACCAGCTCCTGCAGACGCTCGTCATCGATATCCGCGCCATCATACCACTTGAAATCATATCCATAATACTCATAGGCATCCCGGAGAAAATACTCTATGAAGTACCTCTCACTGTCATTGACATAATCGTCATAGGTACGGTACACCGGCTCCGGGTCAAAGCCCGCGATTCGTTTTCCATAGAAAGCATCTACTTTGCCCCCGTAGTTGCGGTTTCCGCATTCTGAGCAGTATGTCATGCTCTCGGTATAGGGTATGTCCAGAAAGGATGCCAGCGCAGTAAAGGTGGCCTTTGGGTTCAGCTTGCCGTCCTCAAAGCGGACTAAGATGCTGTCGTGATAAAGCCGGTCCTCTGGGTCCACCATGAAGGATCGGTTGAAGACACGCTCGGAAATGGCGTCGCTGACAACGCCGTACTTCTCCCTCTCCTCGCCATCCCTGAGCTCCCGGCCATTCTGATCCTCGATTTTTTCCCAGCTCTCCCTTGCAGAGTCGTACATGAACTTAACCGTGGCGCCGTGGCTTGTTGTAAACCGGCGCATGGGCGTAAAGGTCTTTATATACTTAAATCCCCTGATAAACTGGGATCTGTGGAGCATCTCCACGTTTTCCGCTTCAAGCACCGTGTTTCCATTCTGACTGGCCCGGAGCTGGTAGACGATGTTGTGGAAGTGAGGCTGGAAGAAAACGGCTGGAGCAATCCTGGCTGCAGGATCCAGGGATTTGTTCCACTCCTTCTCCCCCATATATACGGCCACCATTATGTCCTTGTCTGTCCTGTCGCGGAGATTGTAAAGCTCCGTTATAAGCTGCGGAGTTCCCCAGCCGTTGAAGCCAACTATCGCGTCCCGTAGAGAGCCGCACTTTGCAAGATTCTCCCGCATGGTCTTTACCGTCTCCTCCATGTTGGAGAACATGATGGATGTCATCATCAGCAGATTGGGATGAGAATCCAGAACCTCATTGAAAAAGTCGCCGCCGTTGTGACTGGAGAGCTGCGTATGCCAGATTATGCGGTTCACTTCCCGGATACCAACAGGCTTCAGTGTGTACTGGGAGTAGTCTATGCCAAACTGTTCCCTGAAGTCGATTGGATACCTGGCAATCTCATCCCCGATGAGGAAAACGATCTTCCTGTCACCCAGCAGAGGGCGCATGTTCAGTACGCACAACCAGGAGCAGAACACGGCCCAGTCCGAATAATGCAGATAGATATGGTTCTCCCGGGCCACCCACTCACTTTTCCGCACGTTGTCGTTGAGGTACTCAAGCTCATACTGTGAAAACACGTCCTTCGCGAGAATTGGATTCTCCAGATCCTTGAAGAAATTACGAGTAACGCGCTGGTCCTTCAAGTTCACAAAGTCACCGAATTTTGCCTCGTCCACATAAAACGGTACATATCCGCTGTGGTCGTTGTACGGGTAAAAACGAATTGGCAGCTCATCAAAGGGTATGAAATCTTTCCTGAATAGATAAGGGTACTCCAGAAGCCTTTCACAGTTGCGCTCGTATCGGCTCTTCAGCAGACGGATATTCGGCTCATAGAACACCCTCTCCATCAGCGGCAGTATCTCATCCCGGTAGAAGCCCCGGTTGTAGAGATCCTGCCACACGGTGTAGGTGATCCGGTAGTCACCCCCGTTCTGCAAGATATAGGCCGCGGCCTCAAGCCGCGCAGCGGGGTCAGTGTTCTCCTCAAGGGAGAGCATGTAAGCCTTCACCGCATCCTTTTTCTGACCAATAGCCCCGAGCCTTCTTGCTATTTCAAGGGATTGCATTGATTCTCTCCTCTCCTTGATGTTCTCTGCGTTCATGGAAGACCGCTGCACGGAGCCATCCCGGAGCGCACAAAACATGAGGGGAGCCAGACGACACGCATCCGGCCCCCCGTGTAGTTATCCGCTGAAAGAACGATTGCCGATTCTGGCCCCTTACTGCAGCAGCTGCAGCACGCCCTGCGGGAGCTGATTTGCCTGGGCCAGCATC
>CAYPMJ010000060.1:0-11198 GCA_964411785.1 uncultured Oscillospiraceae bacterium | reverse complement strand
AGATCCGAGTCAATGTTGATCTTGCAGACCGACAGCTCAGCGGCATGACGGAGCTGCTCTTCCGGAATGCCAACAGCGTCAGGCATTTTGCCGCCGTTCTCATTCACCATCTTGACGTACTCCTGGGGAACACTGGATGAACCATGCAGGACAATCGGAAATCCCGGAAGGCGCTTGGAAACTTCCTCCAACACGTCAAAGCGCAACGGGGGTGGAACAAGGATACCCTTCTCATTGCGTGTACACTGTTCTGGCTTAAACTTGTAAGCGCCGTGACTGGTGCCAATAGCTATTGCCAGGGAATCGCACCCGGTCCTGGAGACAAACTCCTCAACCTCCTCAGGGCGAGTGTAGGATGAATCCTCTGCCTTGACCTTTACATCATCCTCTACTCCGGCAAGAGTTCCCAATTCAGCCTCAACTACTACACCGTGGTCATGGGCATACTCGACAACCTTCTTGGTGATCTCGATGTTCTCGTCAAAAGGCTTGGAGCTGGCATCGATCATTACGGAGGTGAAGCCACCGTCTACACAGGACCTGCAAGTCTCAAAGTCTGGTCCGTGGTCAAGATGCAGAACAATAGGAATTTCCGGGCATTCGATGACGGCAGCCTCAACCAACTTTACAAGATAAGTGTGGTTGGCGTAGGCGCGCGCACCCTTGGAAACCTGAAGAATAACAGGTGCGTGCTGCTCTTTACAAGCCTCGGTAATACCCTGCACGATCTCCATGTTGTTGACGTTGAACGCGCCAATGGCATAACCGCCATCATAGGCTTTCTTGAACATCTCTTTGGAAGTTACTAATGGCATGAAGCAAAACTCCTTACTTCTTTATTTTGCGGACGATTGGAATGACTCTACCGCTTAGCGGTTGTGGTTGTGGTTGTTATTATACCATGAAGCGCAGCGAAATGGTATAATTGGCCGTGCGCCACAGGCGCGGCCTTAAATCAGGTATAACAACCACTCTGTGGTTATTATACCATAAAAAAGTGGTTTTTCAAGGGAGGCAATAGAAAAATCTATAAAAATAAAAATAATGTTTCCAACAAAGACAAATTATGGTATACTACTCACAGGAAAGAATACGCTGCGAAAAATCATAATTAACATGGAGGGATAATTGTGGCGGAAAAACTAATTGGTTCCTGCATTGTCGGGCAGTCAGGCGGGCCCACATCGGTCATTAATTCCAGCGTCTACGGCGCTATAAAGACCGCGCTGGAGGCCCCGGAGATCACAGATGTTTATGGCGCAAAGAACGGCATCCTGGGTGTATTGAACGACCAGCTCTTTGATATGGGAGAGGAGGACGCTGAAGAGCTTGAGCTGTTGCTCCAGACGCCATCCTCAATTCTCGGTTCGTGCAGATACAAGCTTGCTGATCCGGAGAAGGATGATGCCGACTATCAGAAAATCCTGGAAACATTTAAGAAGCACAATGTCCGCTATTTCTTCTACAACGGCGGCAATGATTCCATGGATACCTGCAACAAGATAAGCAAATTCATGAAGAATGTAGGCTGGGACTGCCGCGTGATGGGCATCCCCAAAACAATTGATAACGACCTTTATGGCACGGACCATTGTCCGGGCTTTGCCAGCGCTGCCAAGTATATTGCTACCTCATGTATGGAAGTATGGCAGGACGCGCATGTTTACGATACCGGAATGGTGACTATAATTGAAATAATGGGCCGCCACGCCGGTTGGCTTGCTGGTTCTGCCTCGCTGGCGTGTCTCTCCGGGTTTGGCCCGGATCTAATCTACCTGCCCGAAACAGATTTTGATATGGATCAATTCCTTTGTGACGTGAAAGATCTGTATAATAAGACTGGCAAGTGCATGGTTGCCGTGTCGGAGGGTATCCACTACTCCGATGGATCCTTCGTTTCAGAGGCAACGGCTTCCGCTACAGATGGCTTTGGTCATGCCCAGCTTGGAGGACTTGCAGCCCATCTGGCTGATGTGGTAAAGCGTGAAACAGGCGCAAAGGTTCGCGGCATTGAGCTATCACTTCTCCAACGCTGCGGAGCACATCTTATGTCCCGAACTGATCGCGATGAGGCCTTTGGCGCTGGTGCAGAGGCCGTCAAGCAGGCAATTGCCGGTGAGAGCGGCTATATGGTTGCTTTTCAGCGTGAGACCGTGGATGGAAAATATCACTGCAAGAACATCCTCCTTCCCTTGGACAAGGTTGCAAATTTCGAGAAGAAGGTCCCCCTGGAGTGGATCAATGATCGCCACAACAATGTGACTCAGGAATTTATCGACTACGTACTTCCGCTCATTCAGGGTGAGATCGTCCTCAAGTGCAAGGACGGTCTGCCGCGTCATGCCAAGTTAAAAAAGGTTTTAGCTGAATAACCGCGGCAATGCGGCAAAAGGCTTTGTTTTCAAGTTCCAAAGGACCTGCGGGTATTATTCCCGCAGGTCCTTTAAGCTCCAGATGCACCTATCTCCCCTCAGGGTTCCTGCTCCACGGCTCCATCGACTATCTCCCCTGCCCCGGTATCCGTGACCATGTCGTCCTCTTGCGGGGTACAGTTTTCTTCTTCTGCCTCTCCCGGCTCATCTACCTGGTCATCTGTTGGGTATTCGTCGTTTCCCTCATCTGAAGGCAGACCACCAGGTTCATCAGATTGATAATCACTATCCTCGGTTGGAGCATTGTATTCCCCATATGGATTATCCGTGTCAACTTCCCAAAAACGTGACAGCGCAAGATCAAGAATCTTTGCAACCTCCATTCGGGAGATCTCTTTTTTAGGCATGAGCAAACCGTCAGCACCCTGAACTATCCCTAGAGATATGAGCATGCACGCAGAATCCACCGCATAACCAGCAAGCTCCGGCGTATCTGTAAACTGCGCAAGCTCTATTGGGTCCGCCTCAGGTAATAGTGCCCCCACATACTGCAAATATCGACAAATCAGTGAAAATGCCTGCTCTCTTGTAAGAGATCCGGTCGGGTCAAAGTTGCCATCGCCGCAGCCTTGGGCTACGCCTATTCCCTGTGCCCATGCGAGTGCTTCGCCATAATACGCATCCTCAGGCACATCGTCAAAAGCAGCTGCCCCCTCGGCTGCCGGCATACCTGCCGCACGCCATAGCATCAGAATGAAATCGCACCGTCGTACATCCTCCATTGGATAGTATAACAAATTATCTCCGCCGACTACAATGCCTGCCTCATAGAGGTCATTTACATAGTCCTCAGCCCACGAGTCAATCACATCGGTAAAATATGCCTGGATGGAAACAGGAAACGTCACTGTTTGTCCTCCTGCACTGACCGTGAGCTCACCGACAGCCCCAGGTGTACCGTCAGCAATGTACAAGCCATCCTCCGACACAGTGCCAAGCTTCTCGTTTGAGACAGAATACGAAAAACTGGTGCTGTCAGCATATACAGTTCTGGAAAGCTTTTCAAGCGCCGCTGTCAGCTGTACACTGTCATACCGAGTAAGCTCCAAAAGCTCAGGCGCAGTTCCTGTGGAAACATCATAAACCGTGAGACTATCCACGGTGTCGACGACATGTATTGTTCCAGAGCCATATGCACCAGTAGATGCGGAGGCGAGCTCTATTTTATCATCCCCGGGGTCCGTTCCTGCGGTATATATTATTCCGTCGACACTCCCCAGCCCGGATGATGAGGCTATAATATCTTGCGGCGTTTCCGTATTCCGGGCATATGCATCTGTGGCTATTGGGTAAAGCTCGATAGATGAGCCCGTAAGCACATAGCTGTCCTCAATTAGGAAAAGCCTGTGAGCCTCCCCTGCTTCCTTCTCCTCAGGCGGATCCGTTACAAACAGCAGGTATGATGCGCAGCGCCGTTCCTTACCAAGTGATGGAGAATTGACCACCGTACAACCACTCTGTCCCGGCATCCGGACGGCCATGATCGATGAACCTCCTCCGTCAAGATTGACCACCTCACTGCAGCCAAGTGCCAGCAAATCTGTGGCTACCTGGGTAAGTCTTGCGCCGTATGACTGAGTGGAGCGCCCGTCAGCCACATAGGCTACAATGGATCCATCCTCCCGGATACCGACAGCCGTCCTTGGATGGTAGTCATACAAGGCTGTCTCCCAGCCTGTCCAGTCCAACATTACTCCATCAGCAGCGAGGATATCTCCACAGCCTACTGCCCATTGACAGGCGGCGAGCCTCTCGTCAGAACATTCCATATTCAGCGTCACCGTATCGCCAACAGAAAAATAGCCTGTCACCCCGCTGAACCCGCTCCCGGTAGCCGCTGTGAGTACAACACAGTCCTCAGGAAGCTCAAGAGTTACTCCGCTTTCAAGAATTTCCTCCACTACAAGAGTGGTTGTCTCCGTCATACGGAGCGATCCATCCAATATCCGCAGCCTGACCGACCATCCGTCTGATGAAAAATTCAAGGGTTCTGAGGAGAACTCATGCGTTAAAAGGTACATCCCTCCAGTATCTACTCGCTGCTTATTCAAATTGTTCAAAGAGACTGATTTCCCGGCCGTCTCCTCCCCCCGTTCTCCACCACCCAGGTTAGCAAGCGTAATGCTAACTGTGGGCTTTTCACAGACAAAAGCTCCATCATCGTCAAAAGCCAGTACATTTTCTCCGGACGCTGAGGAGAGCAACCTACCGTTTTCTACCAGCACGCCGAGTGGTACACCACTGGGTGAAAAGAAATCGGCATTAATTGCCCCCAGAACATTCATCCCCTGGGCTTCTGCAAAGGCAACTACCTCACTGACCGTACATCCACCGTCAAGCGACCCGCAGACCGCAGCTACCGGATAAACCTCGCTGTCGCAGGCTGCATCGAGATAGTATGTATCAACCTGCTGTTCCTTGCTGTTATACGAGATAACTCGAGTATATGTAAATCCATCCGCCAGCTCTATTTTGTACTCATAAAGTGTTTCCCCGGTTCCGCCCGGGGCCGCCAGCGCGGTTCCTGACAGGAGCAGCGCAGCGGCCAGAAAAAATATCAGGATCCTATACAGTTTTTTTCTCATTTTTTCTCCTTGTATATTTTCGCCTCAGCCAATGACTCAATCAGAAATAAGCCCTATAAACTCCTCCTCTGTCAAAATGGGAATTCCAAGGCTCTGGGCCTTGGTCAGCTTGGAACCGGCATTCTCTCCAACAAGAACATAAGAGGTCTTCCTGGAAACGGATGATGAGGCTTTTCCGCCCAGTTTCTCGATTATGGTCTGCGCCTCGTCCCTTGTATAATTGATCAGAGTCCCCGTAATGACGAATGTCTTTCCGGCAAACCGGGTGTCGTCAACCATCTGTGTACTCTGTGTGTTGACTCCAGCTTCGATAAGCACATTTAAAAGATGAATCGATTGTTCTGAATTAAACCACCTGATAATGCTCCGTGCGGTAATTTCCCCCACGTCCTCCACTGCCACAAGTTCCTCCATAGACGCTTCGCGCAGCCTGTCTAAAGACCGGAAAGTCCTTGCCAGCGTTCTGGCCGCGCCTGAGCCCACCTGCGGAATACCGAGTCCACAGATAAGCTTAGATAAATCGTTTGTTTTTGAACGTTCGATGGCCTTCAGGAGGTTCTCAGCAGATTTCTTCCCAAATCCTGGAAGTGATGCCACCGCCTCCAGCTGCAATGAATACAGATCTCCGGCCGAACGAATAAGTCCATTGTCTATAAGCACAGCGGCAACAGACGCACCCAACCCATCAATGTCCATTGCGGACTTCGAAGCAAAATGAATGACATGGCGCAGACGCTGTGCTGGACACTCAGCTCCTGTGCAACGTATTGCCACCCCTCCCTCGTCTCTCTGCACGTCTGCTCCACAAACTGGGCACACAGACGGAAAGTGATAAGGGACGCTTCCGGGCGGACGTTTCTCAATATTGACTCCTACAATCTCCGGAATTATTTCTCCAGCCTTCTGAACCAGGACTGTATCGCCAATACGGATATCCTTCTCTGCGATCAAATCGGAATTGTGAAGTGTCGCGCCGGTGACAGTAGTTCCAGCCAAACGGACGGGTGCGAGCAGAGCCTTTGGTGTCAGAACCCCTGTGCGGCCCACCTGTATGACGATGTCCAGAATCTGCGTTTCCTTCTTTTCCGGCGGATATTTAAAGGCCACTGCCCAGCGAGGAGCCTTTGCGGTACTGCCCAAACGCTGCCGATCTCTGAGACTGTTCAGCTTGATAACTGCACCATCAATGTCATAGTCAAAGCTGTCCCGGTTGTTGCCTATCTCTTCAATGCGCCGCACACATTCCGCAACGCTGTCATACTGTCGGTGCGGCACTGTCCGAAAATGAAGTTCCTCCAAAAAGTCCAGAGATTCTGTATGAGTATCAAAGGATATTCCAGACGCTGACTGTACATTAAAAACGATCAAATCCAGTTTCCGCCTCGCACATACTCTTGGATCAAGCTGTCTAAGGGATCCTGCAGCAGCATTCCTGGGATTGGCAAGCAATGGCTTCTCATCTGCCTCACGCTCATCGTTCAGTTCGCGGAAAACAGCTTTAGACATATAGACTTCCCCCCGAACAACCAGGTGTCCCGGCGCACCACGGAGTGACAGAGGCAAGCTTCGGATTGTCCGCAGATTCGCGGTCACGTCCTCACCTGCTTGCCCGTTTCCCCGTGTCGCGCCCTGTATAAAAAGACCATTTTCATACCGGAGTGCTACCGAAAGCCCATCGATTTTTGGCTCAACATCGAACTCAGGCTTCTCCACAGACTCTCTGACACGCTGCTCAAAGGCTGTCAGCTCGTCAAAGGAAAATACGTCTTGAAGGCTCTCCAGCGGAACTTCATGAACTACCTCCGCGAACGCGCCTGATACCTCTCCTCCCACCCGTTGTGTGGGTGAATCACTGCTGATAAGCTCCGGATGCGCTGCCTCCAGATTCTCCAATTCCCTGTAAAGCTGATCATATTCATAGTCGCTTATATCGGGCTTATCTAAAACATAATACTTATAGCAGCTGTCATCTAAAATACGTCTTAGCTGCGCAATTCTTTCCTTTGCTTCCATAAGCACTCCTATACTCAGGGAAACTCAACGCCCTGATCCATCTCAGCATAAGTGTCTGGCACAGAACCAACAATCACTGTCTCCGCCACATTTATTTCTGTCAGAACGCTCTCCCACTCCCCGTGGCCAGCCAGAATGATGCCGAAATCAACTTGCACATCCATAATGATCCGATGCCTGGTTTGATTGATGCCGGCGGACGTGAATTCATTCCGAAAGCTGGTTCTCACATTTGACACGGATAAAAGATCCACTGTAATCCGCGGGCCCTTGCCTGACAGCAACGTTCCGCCTATCAGGTTTCCTATAGGCACGCTCACTGACGTGATGTCTGATCCAGCGAACCTCTCCACAATTGCGTTCGTTATCTTCGCCTGAAGGACGTTGATCCCAGCGATATTTGTAGATAATGCGACGACATCGCCATCTATATCCTTTTCCAGTGTAACCAGATTTCTGCAGTCCACCTCCCCCTCCGTCATAAGCGATGACACTGTATCGTTTACTGTCATTGTTATGCTGTCCGTAGCTGTAGCAAGAGCCAGTTCAAGGATCATTGGCCGGAAATGCGTAATGGCAAAAACTACAGTCAGCACCAGCGCTGCGGTAATTGACAACATCACTACCATTCCAGCCGCACGTCGGTGGATTCTCACAGTATAGTCCAGTTTTCGTTTTAATTCGCACTTCCGCATAGAGTCCTCACCCCCTGAGGCTACTCTATGCAGCTATTTCCCGTTTTAGCCTAAATAATTTAAAAAGCGGCTCTTTCCCTCATATTGCAAAGGGATAAAGTAAATATGCAATATATACAAAAGCAATATAACATGGGAACTTCACCATAGATACACTCACACCATCTTATCAGGGAGCTCCATGGCAGCTCTCAGTATCCCAAGTTTCCCAGCTTCGAAGCTGAGACCCCCCTGTAAGAAAGCGGTGTATGGCTCTCTCATGGGGCCATCACAGGAGAGCTCAATAGAAGCTCCCTGGACAAAGGTTCCCGCAGCCATGATAACCTTATCCTCGTAGCCAGGCATATCCCATGCCTCAGGAGCAGCAAACGCGTCAACAGGCGAGCCAGACTGAATACCACGACAGAAACGCGTCAGAAGCTCCGGAGATCCAAAATCAACCGACTGAATAATATCGGACCGCACTGCATCAGGTGCCGGTCGGGTGGTATATCCCAGAAGCTCCATGAGCCGAGCACAGAAAGCGGCAGTCTTAAGAGCCTGGGCTACGGTGTGTGGAGCCATAAAAAGCCCCTGAAAGTAAAGTCTGCTTCCACATGGCGTGCAGCCGCACTCACCTCCTATTCCCGGCGCGGTAAGGCGCATCGCAGCAGCATTTACCAGGTTTTGCTTCCCGGCCACATAACCTCCGGTCGGGGCAAGGCCTCCGCCAGGATTTTTAATAAGTGAACCCGCCACAAGATCCGCCCCTGCATCTGTTGGTTCCAGCAACTCCGTAAACTCACCATAGCAGTTGTCAACCACAACAACGGCATCCTGGTTTGCTTCATGTACGGCACGGCAGATTTCTCCAATTTGGCTGACCGAAAGTGCTGGACGGGTAGAATAGCCGCTGGACCGCTGGATTGTAACCTCAGTGACCTCAGGCCTTGCCACAGCTTTCCGGATCGCCTTCAGATCCGGTGTACCGTCCGGCAGAAGATCAGTCTGCGCGTAATTTACACCATAGTAATAAAGCGAACCGGGATAGTTGCCAGTCAAGCCAATTACACTCTGAAGTGTGTCATATGGAGTGCCAGTGGCGGCAAGCAGTGTGCTTCCTGGACGGACATTGGAGAAAAGTGCCGCCGTGATGGCGTGCGTGCCGTTTACGAAGCCGGGACGAACTAAAGCCGCTTCTGTATGAAATATATCCGCATATAGCTTATCCAGCGTGTCTCTCCCCATGTCATCATAGCCATATCCTGTGGATCCTGCGAACATTGGCGCTGACACGCGGTTGTTGAGAAAAGCTGAAAGCACCTTGGCAGTGTTTTCCTGAGCAATGCGGTCGATATTCACGAAAGTACCCGCAAGATCCTTTTCTGCCTGACGCGACAGATCCAGGAGCCTCTCCGAAAGACCCAGTTCTTCCAAATATCCCATAAGCTTACTCCAAATTGTTTATGATTTCCTTAAAAGTATTGCCCCGCTCCTCAAAATTTTTAAAGCAGTCAAAGGAGGTACAGGCAGGAGAGAGCAGCACAACATCCCCCGACTGGGCTTCACCAGCTGCGGCGAGCACCGCGTCGCGAAAATCTTCCTTCTCTATAATGGGCATATCTCCACCTGCGTCCAGCACAGCTTTTTTAATTTTTTCTCTAGCAAGACCAGTCAATACCAGTTTCTTAACGTGACCGCAAATCTCTTTCCCCAGGTCATCAAATGGAACGCCCTTATCCTTACCTCCAGCAATAAGGATTACTTTATCAGTAAATGAGCGCAGTCCAGCTGTAGTACGGGATGGGCTCGAGGCGATGGAGTCATTATAGTAACGCACACCCCTGATCTCGCGTACGAACTCTATCCTATGTGGTACGCCGTGGAAATTCTCTGCTGTCTGTACCATGGAAGTCTGTTCTACAAGATCGCAGGCCACAGCAAATGCTGCCAGATAGTTTTCTACATTGTGCTGACCTGGAAGAAATATCTTCTCCGCAGGAAGAACTGCTTCCGCTTTGCCGTTCAAAGATGTATACAATACCCCATTCTCAACATAAGCTCCATTTTCCACAACATCCTTACGGCTGAAGTAACGGATCCCATTACCGGCCTCCCTGCTAAAGGAGCGGGTGATTTCATTGTCTGCATTCAATGCAACTACTTGCGGCTGGGGAACATTTATAAAAATGTTTTTCTTGGCCCGCACATATTCCGCCATGTCCTTATGAACGTCCAGATGGTTCGGCGCAACATTAGTGATTACGGCACGGTTCGGGGACTTTTTCATAGTCATGAGCTGGAAGGATGAAAGCTCCAGTACGCACACATCCTCTGCCTTCATTTCTCCAGCTTTATCGAGGAGAGGTGTGCCAATATTGCCACCCACATGAACTGTGCGGCCGTCTGCTTTCAGTATTTCCGATAGAACGGTTGTTGTTGTGGTTTTGCCATCTGAGCCCGTCACAGCGAATATCTGACATGGACATACCTCAAAAAAAGCCTCCATTTCTGAAGTCAATTCCGCGCCGTTCTTCACTGCCTCAAGTATCTGTGGAAGATCAGGACGTATTCCTGGGGATCTGAAGATCACATCCGCGTCAATCCCATCCAGATAGCAATTGTCACCCAGTACAAGCTTACAGCCCAGTGCCTCAAGGTCTGTGGCTCCGCTCAGCTTTTCCCTGGGTGAGCGATCCCTTGCGGTCACGTCGATCCCATGTGCAAGCAAAAGTCGGATAAGCGGTCTGTTGCTGACACCTATCCCCAGAACAGTCACACGCCGCCCCGACAGGGCCTTTAAATATTCGGAAAGCGTCATTATCAAAACTCCATTCTACCCTGGGCTGCAAAGCCCGTCGGGTTCTTCCACGCGCGAGGCAAGTGAGCGCAGGACTTCTGAGATGTAGGCAGACTCTCGCAAATCGGCGATGATGCATCAGTTCAGAGCTTCCGTAAGTCTTCATACCCCTCAAACTCTACTTTGCCCAGCACACATTAAAGTGCAACAGCTGCCTCTCGGCCTTAAATCAGGTATGATAGCCATGCGCTTTAAGCGCGGCCTTAAATTGAGTATAATAGCCGCTTTGCGGCTATTATACCACGTCCGTTTATAGTTTTCAAACCCATTTCGGGAAAACCTACAGTCCGAGTTTGCCGCACCAGGTTTGCCGCTTAGATGAGTAGAAGCAATGAAATATTCCCCAATTTTGTCGCTTTTCAAATCAAATGCAAAAAAAGAAGAACACAATCAGGAGGATTCCTATATAACAGGACGATTCTTGTGAACACGCTACATAAAAAGGCCATGAGCAAAGGGAGGTATCGAAAATGGCTAAAACAGTCAAGTCCGAATTTGTGTGTAAATTTCTTTAGGCATAACATGCAGGAGGTTGCTTAAGCCTCTTATCTACCACCCAGCACAGACGGCAGGCGCTGTCAAGGCCGGGCCAGTAGGCTCAGCTATCTCAGGCAGCCCTGAGACGCTGCTGTTC
>CAYPMJ010000059.1:0-11910 GCA_964411785.1 uncultured Oscillospiraceae bacterium | reverse complement strand
TTCATCCACATACTTCTTACTATGGCGGGCATAGAACTCCTGCCTGGATATGAGCGAAGTCACCGTACCGTTATTGTTCAAAAACAGCCCCTTGTCGCAGAGGCGGCGCAGTACCGTGTGCGTGGTCGTCCGTTTCCATGCAAACTCTGCCGCGGCCAGCTTGGTAAGCTCAGTCGATGTCACAGGCTCCCGCTCCCAGATGATGTCAGCAAATCGCGCCTCCACAGCCCCTAATTGAATTTCTGCCATAAATACTGCCTCCTGTCTACAAAATGTAGTCTCATCTATAGACTACTCTTTGTAGACGCATTTGTCAAGGGGATTTTCAAAAAAAGACCGCCAATGCTTTCATTTCCGGTGGTGTCTCATGCGGCATGGACTATTTATCCAGAGTCTTATTCATACTCCCCATCTGGTAGCCGCCGAGGTCCAGGGTTACATAGAGGAATCCCAGCTCATGAAGATACTGATTCAACATCTCAGCGATCTCCGGCTGAATGATTTTATAAAATTCAGATCGGTCAATCTCAATTCGCGCTATATTTCCGTGAATGCGCACACGCACCTGATGGAATCCAAGATCAAGCAGCTTCTGTTCTGCTCGATCTACCATAGATAATTTTTCCTCTGTGATGGTCTCTCCATAAACAAACCTTGAAGACAGACAGGCGAATGACTGCTTATCCCATGTGGGCAGTCCCATTTCCCTTGAAAGCTGACGGATCTCCGCTTTGGAGAGCTTCGCCTCACGCAGAGGACTTCTGACATCCAATTCCGCGACAGCAATCAGCCCCGGCCGGTAATCGCCGTTGTCATCCATATTGGAGCCCTCGGCGATGTGCGGGATACCTCGCTCTTCAGCTATGCGGCGAATCTTTGTAAAAAGCTCGTGTTTGCAAAGATAACAGCGATTTTCCGGGTTCTGACTGAAGCCTTCGATAGAGAGCTCTTCCGAATCCACAATAATATGTTCGATCCCCTCTGCTTTGCAAAAGGCCTTTGCCTCATTTAATTCTCTTAAAGGAAAGGAACATGACCTGGCGGTTACGGCGACTGCTTTTTCACCCAGAACACTGTGGGCCACTTTTAAGAGAAAGGTGGAGTCGACACCTGACGAAAAGGCGACGACGACGCTGCCAAGATCCCGCAGGAAAGATTCCAAATGCTGTTTTTTCTCGTGTAGTGCATCCATATAAAAACTCCTTTTTGCATTATTCGGATTGTGAGCGTCTGCGGGCGCCATCCCATGCTGCAAGGTATGAAATGCATGGCCGCACCGCTTTTCTGAAAGAAGGTTTTTAAAAGGGTATCATTTTTTCGCCTCTGACTGCGGGATAGACAAAGGGCCGCGGGGGAGTCGCGCAATCCAAATCATCCTGCTCACGTCCCAGGCAAGTCCCCAAGACGCTTTTTTACTTCGTCCAGACTGACATTATTTTCTTTCGCAATCCGGGCGAGATCGTCGTACTCGTACTTTGACCGGCTGACGCCGTAGCCGGAGGACACCTTTCGACGGATCTCTCCATATGGAGTTTGTACGGTTTCAATCTTCCGATCCAAAATATACCGATGGGTTACAGCTTCCCGCACACCTATGGTCGTGGTATATTTGAACAGTAATCCGATGATTTTATCCTTGTCCTGTTCCTTGCACATTACACGGATCAATGTGCCTGGGCGGGATTTTTTCATTCCGATCGGCACGGTATAGACCTCATGTGCGCCTCCTTCAAACAGACGATCCATCGCAAAGCTGATTGCTTCCGCTGTCATATCGTCCACATTGCAGGACAGTTCCAGAACAACATCTGTCTCATCCGCCGTCTCACCAAGCATGGCACGGACGCAGTTTATCGCTTTGAAGTCTTTCTTTCCCATACCGTATCCGATAGCCTGCGTTTTCATCACCGGCATATCTCCGAAACGTGTGGCAAAATATTTCAGGAGCGCCGCACCGGTAGGCGTACAGAGCTCTCCGCTGATTTCGCCGCCGTAAATCGGCACATCCTTCAGAATATATGCAGTTGCAGGAGCGGGGACAGGCAAAATTCCATGCGCACACTTCACATGGCCGCTTCCAACGTGAACGGGGGACACAACTACCTCATCAGGGCTGAGCTCGTTCATCAGCAGACAGACTGCGGTAATGTCAGCAACAGCGTCCATCGTTCCGACTTCGTGAAAATGAATTTCTGTTACGGGAACTCCATGAGCGTGACTTTCCGCCTTGGCAATCAGCCCGTAAACTGCAAGGATATCATTTCGCACCTTCTGAGGGATGTGCAGCTCAGATATGATATGCTCAATGTCGTGCATGCTGCTGTGATGGTGATGCGTATGTTCATTATCGTGGTCATGATGGTCGTGGGAGTGTTCGTGCATTTCCTCACTTTCCTCCATACCGTGAACTGTAACTTCAATATGCGTGCCGGCAATTCCACATCTGATGGCGCTTTCCCTTCTGACCTGTACGCCCGGAATGGCAAGAGCGTTCAACCGCTCAATAAACATATCGGGATCAGGCAAAAGCTCAGAAAGAGCAGCGGTCAGCATATCGCCCGCAGCGCCCATTCCGCAATCCAGATACAGAGTTTTCATTTTCTTACCTCCATGTGGTTGATCATACTTGCAATATAGCCCGCACCGAAACCGTTGTCGATGTTGACAACGGACACTCCACTGGCACAGGAATTGAGCATCGACAGCAGGGCGGACAAGCCGTTGAAGGAGGCCCCGTACCCGACGCTGGTTGGGACAGCTATCACAGGGCAATCCGCAAGGCCGCCGACTACACTGGCAAGGGCGCCCTCCATCCCGGCGATGGCAATTATGACACTTGCGCTCATAATGTCATCCTTGTGAGACAAAAGCCTGTGCAGCCCTGCAACGCCGACATCATAGAGCCGTGTCACCTCATTTCCCAGGACCTCCGCAGTAAGAGCGGCTTCCTCCGCAACGGGTATGTCACTGGTCCCGCCGGTTGCAATCACAATCTTCCCGATTCCATCCGGAACAGGAAGATCGCCGACAAGTCCTGCTCTGGCGTCTGTATGGTAAGTGATAGGGTGCGCCTTCGTGATTTCTTCGGCTGCCTCGGGGGAAAGACGGGTGATCAGAATCCGATCCTGTCCGTTTTTCTCCATGGCGTCAATAATACCGATTATCTGCTCAGATGTTTTACCTGCACCGTAGATGACCTCGGCGACGCCCTGACGTATCCTGCGATGCAGATCGACCTTTGCAAAGCCTATGTCCTCATAAGGCGCTGTTTTCAATTTCAGAAGAGCATCATCTACTGACAGGGAACCGTTTCGCACGGCTTCCAATATTTGTTTTGTTTCGTTTTTCATCTATTACCTCCATAGGATTACATGGCAGGAAAGCGGCTCCGCCGACCAAGCAGAACCGCTTTTGTTCCGTGTCAGTCCTTATTCCTGAAAAGAGCCGCCCGGATAACACCCTTAGGATCCTTTATGAGAAGAATTACCAGCCAGATAATCAGACCAAGCGCGACAACAGACAGTCCGAGATAGAAGTCGTTGAGCATATCCTCAGGTTCAGGAGTAAAATACCCGGACCCTATTTCGGTATACTCAAATATTGCGTCTACGAGCCACATGAGGGACGCACCCCAATACATCCAGCAGAGGATGCCCACCTTCATCTCGTTTTTTGGCGCGTTTCTGTACCAGATAACCGTGCAGATGATGGCGGCAAAGACCGTGGTAAGTAATGTCATGCCTCGGCCCTCCTCAGGTTCTGGCAGACAATGCTTTCAAGGCCCTCTTTTCAATTGCGGATGAAACGGCGACCATGCCGAGCCAGACAGCTGTCACAAGCGCCGACATCGTCACGCCGACAGTAGCCATCTCGCGGAGCATTTCAGCCGCGTCTGCTGGATTGCCCGCAGCAGTAAGGAACGGGAACCACGGCACAATCTCACCGTGCCACAGGTGCTCAAACGCAAGCAGGGCAGAACCGCCCCAGAGAAGATTGTTGAGCCATTTCAGCTTCTGAGAAAAAGGAATTTTCTCCGGTGCTTCGACATTCGCACCGTCAGACTGCACTTCCACGGTCTCAGAGGCTTTCTCTTTGGATTTCATTGCCTTTGCGGCAACAGTTGTGATGACCGCTTCAGCGGCAGGAACAAGAAAACACGCCATTGTCTTATCCTCCTGAAAGATAAAATCTTAAAATCCGTGTACCTGGGGGAAGCTTCAGACAAATACGTCATCAGAGCAAAAAGGTACACGTTGTCCCTCTTCAGAGAAAAACGCATACCTTCATGGTACACAATATGAAAATAAGAAATAAAATGTCCACGCCACATGCAGCGAAGGAAATTAAGCACAAAACCCATGGACATTTTTGCACATCCGTGCAGGCTGTCCCGAAAGGGGAGAGGCACGGGCGCTTGACCCGAATTTTTGCTGTGAATGCGGAGCTTTCACAGTAAAACAGGGGAAATAAGGAGAAGCATTTCTATGCTTCAGAACTGGTTTCATACCAGAACGAGGAACATTTTACTCCGTTTTTTCCTGCCTGTCAAGCTGGTCTGGCCGGAGACCCGCGATTTCTCAGCAGCCGGCCTGCAATTTTTTAATTTCGTCTACAGCATTCTGAATCAGAGTGCCTGTACTGAAATCCGAGATACCGGCGATAATATTATCGCAGTGATTGAATGGGATCAGAATACGCTTTGCATTGCTCTGTGCAACAGCCAATGCCATTTTAGGCGTCACTTCTCCGAGCAGTGAGTCTGCAATTACAATTCCAATTGGGCCAACGATGATATCCGCCCTGCGGCAGCCGACCATGACGGAGTTTTCGCCCGTTGCTGCCTCATCGGCTCCCGCCTTTAACATGGCACTTGTTGCAACAGTATTTGTACCTACTGCAATTACGCAGGCCGTCGGAATATTCTGCTTAATCGCTGTGACAAGCTGTCTCCCTATACCCCCGCCCTGCGCATCAATTACTAATATCGTCATATGTATATACCCTCTCCTGACTGCGGATTGCCTGACCTGATATCACAGATATTATAACATACGCCTGGTAAATTTTCCATAGAGAGGGCATAGGCGGGATAGACATTTTTGTATCAGGGGGAAAGAAGGTACCATCGGCACACATTGACGTTTCGTATAAACGATGATACAATAGAGGAGATGCTTTGAAGACAATACGTCGTCAGGTAATCTGAAATCTATTATATGATGGGACAGATAAAGGTAAAGGAGAATCAAGTGAAATGCGTATAAATTTTGGACCGAAATCCTGGACTTATCCCCAGACTGTTTTTATCATCGGAAGCTACGACGAAAACGGCCGGCCTGATGCCATGAACGCGGCGTGGTGCGGTATCAGTGATACGAACCAGGTCGGCATGTGCCTGAGCGCCGGACACAGGACCGTCAGGAACATCCTTGCAAAAAAGGAATTCACCGTCAGCATGGCAACGGCGAAGCTTGTGGCGGAGTGCGATTACCTGGGCATTGTCTCTGCCAACGACGTGCCGGACAAGCTGGCAAGGTGCGGGCTGCACACCACGAAAGCAGAACACGTGGATGCCCCGCTGATTGACGAGCTGCCCATGGCACTGGAGTGCAGACTGGTATCCTACAACGAGGGCACAGGGATGATGCTGGGAGAGATAGTCAATGTATGCGCGGAAGAGAGCATTCTCACAGATGGCAGAATCGACCCCGCAAAGCTGGAGCCAATCACCTTTGACGGTGTGAACAATACCTATATCAGGCTGGGAGAGACTGTGGGAAAAGCTTTCCACGACGGAGCAAAATTCAGGTAATATTCAAGGGGGCATGCGTGACGCAGGGAGTATGTGATTTCTGAGGAAAGCGGGGGCATACCGCCTTGCCGCGGCTGACGGCGACCGGCAGGGAGCGCACAGGACGCGCTCCCTGCCGGTCTGCCGGAAGATGACTGGAGAAAAAGCGATGATTTGAATTGTAAAGGCCTGTGACGAGTGCCGGGATTTTGTTTCGGGCTTTATTGGTGATCCGAATTTCTCAGACCCTGTGCTGTGGAACGGGGAACAGTTGCGAAACAATTATCGGCCTGGACACTGCCGGAGTGGAGCCTTTATCTGAGAAATATAAGAATCAGTGTTGAGCAATCCGGAACGATTGTTCTTCCCCCTATACCGGCCTCACTTCCGAACCCTGGCCGCATTCACGCAGAAAGGTACGATAGTATTCGTTCCGTGTAAGCAGCTCCCCGGGCGTACCTGCGTCCTCCACGGCTCCATCACGCATCACGATAATATAATCTGCGTTGGATGTGGCCGCGCAGGTGTGGGCGATCACAACAGTGGTGCGTCCCTCAGCCAATCGGTCTACAGCCGTCTGCACCTGCTGTGTGCAGATGACATCAAGATTGCTGGTAGCCTCGTCCAGAAGCAGAATGTCAGCGTTGAGAAGCATAGCCCGGGCAAGCGCGATACACTGCCGCTGCCCTCCGGAAAAGTTTCCGCCGCCGACGCCAACTTCCTCCTGAAAGCCAGACGGCTTCTCCATGATAAAATCATATGCGTTTGCCGCCTTTGCCGCGGCAAATAACTCATCGTCCGACACATCCCGCCCGATACCATATGTGATGTTGTCCCGTACAGTGCCGGATAGAAGGGGAGCGTCCTGAGCTACCACGGCAAACTTGCCCCTCCAGGAATCCAGAGAATATGATGAAATGTCGTCCCCGCCATATGAAATTCCACCGCTGTCCGGGTCATACATCCTTAAAAGCATTTTGAAGATTGTGGATTTTCCCGCTCCATTGGCGCCAATGACTGCTGTGGTTTTTCCGGCCGGGATTGTGCAGGTGACACAGCTCAGGACGGGGATCTCCGGAGTATACGAGAAGCAGAGATCCCTGATACTGATATCGCGCTGCCCTTGTGCCGCGGGCCTGCCTTCCATGAATTCATCTTCCGCGCACATGATCTCAGATATTTTTTCCAGTGATCCCGCTGCGCTTGCAATTGATCCCATGTTCATGAACAGCTGGAGCAGCTTGACGGACATCACCCCGGACATGGAATAGAATCCCACAAGCCTTCCCACAGTGAGATCTCCGGTGGAGATGAATCGTACGCCACCCACAAAGGTGATAATCAGGAACGCACAGTTCAGAAGCTGCATGACCGCCTGGATGACGGCAAGGCTCATGGCGTTCAGTGTCTCCGCCCGGAATTGTCTTTTATATACCCTGTTTCCTGTCTCCGACTCAGTCTGTTCCATGCCAAATGCCTTTACCAGCCGCAGATTCCGCGTCCGCTCCGCAAGATATGCCATAGCGGAGGCAAGTGAGCGGTTTGTCAGGGACCCGGCCTTATAGCCAAGGATGCTGTACAGTCCGCCTAATGCCAGAGTAACGGGGATCAGCAGCAGAGCTCTTGCCGCCAGCCCGGCATGGTATTGGAACAGCTGGAGATAGATCACAACGATGCCATAAACAGAGGTCGCCGAGGATATCGCAAGGGAGAAGAACTGGTACGCCTTACCCGCATCGACGGACACACGGGTGACGAGCTGATCTCCGTTGTCCGCGTCGTAATAGCTGCACTTCAGGCGCATGATCTTTCCCCACAATTTCTCCCGTACACGCAGGTTGATCATCTCCTCTGACTTTCTCTCAAACCAGACTGTAGCGACAGTAAAGCAGCCGGTCAGAGCCAGATAGAGGATATATTCAATAAGCTCTCTGCTCTTGATGGCTTTCTGCGAGGCGTCGATGATATTTGCGGTAATGTTCACGGTTTTTATCAGAGACATGACCTCCGCCACTGAGAGAGCAGTCCACACTATCAGAGAAAACCAGGGCAGCCGGATTCCACGATAAATTGAGATATACTTTTTCAGCTTCTTCATGCCATTGCTGCCTCCTTCCCTGCCTCAAACGCATCCTCCAGCCGACGGAAGGCTCCACAGCTCTCCTTCAGCTCATCCGCCGTTCCCACAGCAACGCATCTGCCGCCCTCAAGCACGGCAATGGCATCCATGTCCCTGGCCAGATCCAGGTCGTGGCTCACTATAACCACTGTTTTCCCACCGAACATCTCCCGTATTGTCCCGCGGATAAGCTGGGTGGTCTCCGCATCCAGTGCGGAGGTAGGCTCGTCCAGAAGCACCACGTCCGCATTCCTTAGAAATTCCCTGGCCAGAACCAGCCTCTGACGTTGGCCGCCGGAGAGAGAATCTCCACCGGACGCAACAGGTGCATCCAACCCCATGGGATGAGATTTTATGTATGGTTCAAGGCCCGCCGACCGGGCAGCGGCCATAAGCCGTTCATCCGATACGGGCTCCGACAGACCGTATGTCATGGCTTCACGCACTGTTCCGCCGAAGGTCCCAGCACTCTGCTGGACATAGGAAAGCCGTTTCCTGTACTGCGGCAGCGGCATTGCCGAAGACAGTACCCCGCCGAGCCGTATTTCGCCCTCAGCAGGCTCGTAAAATCGTTCCATCAGGCTAAGTACCGTCGTTTTTCCACTGCCGCACTGCCCTACGATACACAGAGATTTGCCTGACGGAACCGTAAAGGAAATATCCGTCAGCGCCTGTCCCTCTCCATAGGAGAAGGATACATGGGAAAACTCCACAGATGCATCCGCCGGCTGGCCCTCGCCGCCGCTTTCAAGATCCTCTTCCGGTGCATGCATCAGCTCCACAGCCCTGGACGCGGAGCCTTGTATCTGTTTGAGTCTTACCCATACTGAGATCACCGTGTCGAAGCTGGAGGACAGAGAGGTGGAGAACAGAAAAAAGGCAACCCACTGTTCCATCGTTATGATCCCTCTCTGCAGCAGCAGGACGGCAGCCATCATCACCACGATCTTTTCAATAATGGAAATGACAGTCTGAGACGCGCTGCTGGCACAGTCCACCTTGGCCAGATTCATATTTTCCCTGTACAGCTGCCGGACGATGGATGCGCCTGCCTTCTCCTCACGCTTCTCGCTTCTGGTCTGCTTAATCAGCGGCAGATTGTGGACGCGTTCCGCAAGATACCCGGTAAGGGCGCCTATCCTCTCGAACAGCTTCGCGGTAAAGCGGTTGATATACCGCCCCAGCAGAACCATACGGATATATTTCAGGGGAAGAATTGCCATCTCCGCCAGAACCAGAGAATAATGGTACTTTGAAATCCGCATCAGAGCCTGGATGATATAGGACAGCTCAGGCAGCATGTATACGATCAGGTTTACCAGACGGTCCACTGCGTCCGAGGTATCGTTCGTTACCGCGCTCATAAGCTGGGAGGATTCTTTTTTATCATAGTACGGCACGCATATCCGCAGCATCTTTCTCCAGACGCTTTTCTTCCCACGGTATACGCTGTAGCAGCCAATCACTCCCAGCACCGCGGAATTCAAAGCTGCCGTAACCGCATAGATCAGATAATATCGGGTGGCGCCCCAGAGAGCCTCGCCGGTAAGATTCCCGCTCAGAAGCGAGGCCGTGGTGCCGGGCATTTCCAGCAGCAGCTGATTGACCGCCACATTCAGTGCGAAGGCCAGAAGGATCCATCCCCATGGCAGCTTGAACTGGGGCAGTGTGCGCAAAAACTCCGTCAGCCCAACGCCCTGACGCGTCTCCTTTTTCTTCTCATCCATTTTTTACTCCTGTCAAAGCTTCTCTTGGAATATATTAAGGGCACTTTCATTAAAATAAAAGAGCCCAATTCCCACCACCGTGAGAATCGGGCTCCCGCAGCTGCTTTATTCCTTTTCTGTCAGGCCCCACATCCCGGCCAGCATGGGTACATATTCCTCCATGGTTCCATCAGCCAGAACGCTCATACCCTGGAACATAATGACCTCCGCCTCCATGGCATCGCTGTCCTTGACGAAGATCGTCACACATCCGTCCACTTCCACATTATAGCCGCCTTCCTTCATGGAAGCCTGATATGCCTCAGCGGCCTCAGCGGAATCATAGGCCATGTACTCAATGCTGTAAACCGGAGTACCTCCGTTGCCATAGATCAGCATATAGATGTCGCTCGGCCTCATATCGTCCTGATCGGAGAGAACCTGCGCATAGGAGCTGTTTCTGTCGCCATACAGCACCTGCCGCTCGTCAAACTCCACATCGGGGTCCGTGCTGGAAAAGGTATCCGTGATCTTAATGGCCTCAAAACCACTGTCTCCTCCGTCTCCGGAATCCGAATCCGCGAACATGCCGCAGCCCGCAATGAAGAGGAACATGCTAAGGCTCAATACTACTGCCGCTATTTTTTTCATCTTTTTTTCCTCCCTTTACTTCTCCTTATAATAGAGCATGCAATGGCAGTACCCCTCAAAATCGGGATCCTCCATCTGTTCCCTGAATTCCTTGCAGACACATTTCGTATCTGGTGTGCGCTGCGGTCTGCATGGACAATAGCCCCCGGAAGCCTTAAGGCCCTCCCGGACATACCGTACCACTTCAGCGTCACTGTTCAACCGTACTTTTCCCATAACATCCTCCCTACTGGTAGAGCATGATCGCAAGCTGCGCATCCAGAGCTTCCCTATCCATGCTTCCAAGCGCCCTGTGCACCTCCCTGCCGCCTCTGAAAAAGAGAAGCGTCGGGAACGCACTTATTCCAAATTTCTCTGTCAGTTCCATATGATCACACACATTGATTCTTCCGAACCGGATCCCCGGCATGCAGGACGCGGCGGATTCAAATACAGGCTCCAGCATCTCGCAGGCGGCACAGAAATCGCCGTAACAGTCCACCACAGCGTAATCCCCATCCACAAAGGCTTCAAGCTCCGCCGGCCCCTTAAGCTCCGTCACGACCATATTCAAACCTCCATACAGGTCTGCGCCTGCTCATCCAGCAGCTCCTGCGCCTTGTCCGCGTAGGCGTTCCTTGTATACATATCCGCATAATCCGCCAGCATGGGCTCCATGTCCGGCATGGACTGCGCCATCGCCTTCAGCTCGTCCATGAACATCTCGGGCTTGTATGTAAATCCGTGTGCTTCACAGAGCGCCTGTTCAGCCAGAGAACGCTTTGCCCCCAGAATGCACGCTTCCTTCACGCTCCTGAGATATGATTCCCTGTCTCCAAGGTCACTCCCGGCAACTGCCGATTGTCTTGCATACGCATCCTCAGCCTGCCGCTCCGCTTCCCGTTCAAGCTCCTCCTCATCCAGCTCAAATACGGAGTTCGCCGCGATAGTATCAAGCAGGAAATTCTTCACCTGCTTTAATGCGCGCTCCCGGTTCTTTTCCCCCGCAGTTTTACTGAACCACAGTCTGTACTCCTCAACCGTGGAGACTCCCTCGATCCCCTGTTCCCGTACCAGCGCGTCATCAATAGCCGCGGGGATCCTGCGCAGAATTCTGTCGACAGTAAGCTCCATTTCCACACCATTGATTCCGGAAGAAAAAAGCGCACCCGCCTTCAGCCCAACGCATGCTCTCTCCGCCTGCGCTGCTCCAGGCAGGGAATGGCCGGGGTACAGCAGGATCTTCCTGTCATCCGGCGCTCCGGACCTGGCCGTGCAGATCACACAGTCACCCTTGGCAGCGACGTCCGCCTCCGTCTCCCCGGCGCAGAGATGTGACAGCAGCTCAAGCCTTGCATCTATCTGCTCATCCTCCACCTTCCACCTGGTAAGCTCAGCGGGGGGAACAACGTGCGACGCGTCGTATAACTTTATTACACGTGCTTCCATAGCGATTATCTCATTCTCCTCTGTTCTGTATCCATCAAGCCACGCTACATAATACACCAGGCACAGACTTTTGTCAACTTTTTTGATGCAATAAGGCCATATTAGTACGATTTGACATCTATTAGGGACTTTATATGAGATTAATTATGCAAAAGCAACAGCTGTTCGCTCACGAGGAAATCTGTCAGACCTTTCGATAAAGCTGCTGCCTCTCC
>CAYPMJ010000058.1:0-12226 GCA_964411785.1 uncultured Oscillospiraceae bacterium | reverse complement strand
GGGGCAATACCCGCGGCGTGGACAAAGACATCCACTCCCCCCAGGGCGTCGACGGACCTCTTCATGGCCTCGTCAACCTTCTCCTTGCTTGACACCTCGGTCTGGACGAACGTGGCCCCCGTCTCCCTTGTCAGGCGATCTCCGGCCACCGTATTTCTCCCCCAGAAGACAACATTCGCTCCCAGCGCCGGAAACTCCTTCACCAGAGCCTCGCCCATTCCGCTGGTTCCGCCGGTGATGATTATTTTCCTTCCCGTAAGATCAGTCACAATGTCTCACCTCCTTAAAACGTAAATCTAAGGCATCATCTTAAGATGCCGTACGCATCTGAAGAGAGTATAGTCCTCTGCTCTTAAATTGCAATATCATAGAGCAATATTTATCAGAATGTTAAAAAAAGACCATGAAATTACCCCAAAGGCTCTATCTTATGCCGCGTCTTATGTGCAGAGGATGGCCTCGGGAATTTCAATGCCCTATATATTTTGACACCTCACGGTGAAGGAGGCTTTAAAATGGCTGAGCTTTTAAAGGGCAGACCTGTTGCTGAGGACATAACAAGGAGAGCCAGGGCTATCTCCGAGCGCCTGGCTCAAAACGGCGTCACTCCCACGCTGGCGCTTGTGCGCATCGGCTCAAGGGATGCGGATCTCTCCTACGAGCGGGGCGCTCTTAAAAGGTGCGCCTCAGCCGGCATACAGTGCCGGCAGATTGGGCTGCCTGAGGACGTGGGGGAGAGCGGGCTTCTGTCCGTCATCCGCGGTCTCAACGGCGATGACAGCATACACGGTGTTCTCCTCTTCCGCCCTTTCCCGAAGGGCATCAGGGACGACTTTATTCGCGGCGCGCTCACCCCCGCTAAGGACGTGGACGGCATCACCGACGGTTCGCTGGCCGGCGTCTTCACCGGCAGCGGCAGCGGCTTCTGCCCATGCACTGCCCAGGCGGTCATTGAGCTTCTGGATTTTTACGGGGTGGACTGCACCGGCAGACGCGCCGTGGTACTCGGGCGAAGTCTCGTCATCGGTCGGCCTGTCGCACAGCTTCTGCTCACAAGAAACGCCACCGTCACCGTCCTGCACACCAGAACCCGCGACTTGCCCGGGGAGACAAGGCGGGCGGAGATTGCGGTCGTGGCCGCAGGTCACGCCGGTGCGTTTGGCGCCCAGCACGCCGCGCCCGGGCAGGTGGTGGTTGACGTGGGCATAAACACAGGCTCCGACGGCCAGCTGTGCGGAGATGTGGATTTTCCGTCGGTGGAGCCTGTGGTTGGCGCCATCACCCCTGTCCCCGGGGGCGTCGGGGTCATAACCTCCTCAGTTCTCGCCCTGCACACGGCCGAGGCCGCCGCTAAAGCATCGGGAGCTGCAATATAAGCTCAATAAAGCTCAATATAATGTCATGCCATGAGGTGCTTTAATCGGCACCTCATGGCATTATTTTCATATCCCGGAGGTGTCGATTAAAGGTCATCGGGCACGCCTCACCTGATGCATTAATTTCAGGACCTCTTCCGTCTCCTGACAGCCTCGGAGAGCAGATACTCTATCTGTCCGTTTATTGAGCGGAAATCCTCCTCCGCCCACGCGGCTATGTCGTTCCACAGTGAGGGCGAGAGGCGCAGCAGAACCTGCTTTCTGGCGCTCTCTCTCGTTTTCGCCTCTCCCTCCCGGCGACAGATCTCCTCAGCTATCCCGTCAGGCTCCCGGGTACATCCTCTCAGCTTTGCATCCCTCTTAGAATCTTCCATGGCACCTCACATTCGATTAATCAGTATATTGACCCGCTGTTAAGAACAGGCTGCGCGTCCTTGTTCCCGCACAGCACCACAAGCAGGTTTGACACCATCGCCGCTTTCCTCTCCTCATCAAGCATGACAACCTTGTCCTCGCCCAGCTTGTCTATGGCCATCTTCACCATCCCCACGGCTCCGTCCACGATTTTCTGCCGCGCGGCTATGATTGCCACGGCCTGCTGGCGCTGAAGCATGGCGGCGGCTATCTCCTCGGCATAGGCAAGGTGGGTTATGCGGACCTCCTCTATGACAAGTCCCGCCGAGTCAACGCGCTTCTGAAGCTCGTCACGCATGTTGTCTGCAATCTCCATGGAGCTCCCCCTGAGCGTCTTCTCGGGTATCCCGTCCCCGTCAGGGTCATCGTCAAAGAGGTCGTACGGGTATAGCCTTGCGATGTTGCGGACGGTTGAGTCCGCCTGTATGCTCAGAAATTCCGCGTAATTCTCCACCGAGAACACAGCCCTGGTGGGGTCCTCCACGTGCCATATGACCACAGCGCCGATTATTATCGGGTTACCCAGCACGTCATTCACCTTCTGCCGCTGGTTATTGAGCGTCTGCGTCTTAAGAGAGATGCATTTTCTCGCCATGGTTGCGGATATCACAATCTGTCCGTTCTTCTCCGACGCCTCCGCCATCGCCTGGGCCTTTGCGCCCTCGTAGGCAGGGGAGAACGACGTGCATAATGGGTTCACGTAGAAAAATCCCGGGGTCTTGATTGTGCCGTAGTACTTGCCTAAGAGGATCAATATCCGCGCCTCGTTTGGCTTCACTATCTTAAGTCCCGCCATCATGAGCGAAAACACCATAAGGCCCAGAAACCCCGCCGCCGTCATGATGCCCCCCGCAAGATAGTGCTCCAGCCCAATTCTCACTGTCCCGAAAACAAAAAGCGCCAGGGAGGCCAGCACAGCCAGAATCAGCAGCAAAAGCATCAGCCCTCCGCTTGCGGGGTGGAGCTCCTTCTCCGCCACACATTTTTTCTCCATATTCCTTCCCTCATTTCTGTTATTACTTTGATATCTTTCTGATATCAAAGTAATAATACTCCATTCTCCCCTCTCTGTCAAGTGTCTTCTGTGAAAAAAATGAAATTTCAGCTCCGATTTTCAAAGGCCAGTCATAGCGCACGGGACGCCTTACAAATCAAAATGGAGGGCTGCCGCTTATGGCAGTCCTCCATGGTCAATATTTCCGGGCTACAAGTTTAAGTCTCCGGGCTTTAAGTTTCCTGCCTTCCAGTTAAGCTTCCGGCCTTCCAGTTAAGCTTCCGGGCATTAAGGCAGATTCCCGGGCTTTAAGTTTAAGTTTCCGGGCTTTTCAGTCAAATATTGATCCCATTGTGGCGACGTACAGGCTCTCTATGGTGACGTCCCCCTCCGCAAAAACGTCTATTCCCTGGGATGCTGCATCGTCGGGATATGCCCTTATGCTCAGTGCCTTGTAGTCATTGAAGAACCCCTCCACCAGTGAGCGGTCAATGTAGATGTCGAACTTGACCACGCCGTCGGGGGCCGGCAGCGCTCCTGAGGTGAAGTTTGTGGAGGCGCCCTCGCCCTTGTTTTCAGTCTCGCCCTCTATCATCGCCTTTTCAACGTCGTAGGTGTAGGTGGTGCAGTCCCATTTTCCGCCCTTTTTGAGGTTGATTCCGAAGGTCGACGCGCCGCTCACGTCCGCTGTCAGCACGATGTGGAGCATGTCGCCGCTCACCGCCTCAAGACAGCTGTTGGCCTCGTCGATGGTGAGGTTCTTCTCATCCACAAGCACCTCCTCCTCAAGGGTGTCCACGGCGTCTATCGGCGCTATGCACACATCCGTCCCGTCGTCGGTGAGCCAGATCTTTCTCGCAAGTCCAACGGTGTGCGCCCAACCTGAGGCGCCCTGGTCAGCCGCGCCCCGCTGGTCCTGCATAATGCTGAACATCACCGTGTCGCCGGACACAGGATCCACTATCACGCTGGGCCCCGTGAACACGTTTGAGCCGTAGTCCAGCATGCGCGGGACATTGTTGAAGCTCTCGTCCGGCGTGAATTTCCCTGTCTCCAGGTCAAAGTCACCCAGGAAGTAGTAGACCTTGTTGTCCGCGACGCTGGCCGGGGCCGGGGAGAACTCAAAGAAGTACTTTGTTATCGTCCCGTCCTCATTTGACAGCGGCACCAGTATCGGCAGCTCCCAGGATGTCCCATAGAGCACCGTCTGATTCGGTATCTCGTAGACAGGGCCCCTATACTGCCAGTCCATGTCTATTGTGCCGTCCTCCATGAGCTCCAGCCGGTCGGTGGTGTACAGCAGCGCTGTGCCGCCGTTTGCGTTGGAGGTGGAGCCGGAGCAGACAAGCATGCACCAGGTGTCGCCCTCCTTCCAGATACTGGGGTCCCGGAACTCCCCGGTTCTGCCCTCTCCGGCCTTCTGCACGACGGCCAGCTCGTCATATATGACCCACTCTGTGAGGTCCGGATCCGTAAGATCCGCCGGGTACGCAACACCTATGTTCTGGTTGGATATAAGTCCCTCCACGCTCTGGTACCCGTCGTTTCCGGCGGTGAAGAAGAGCAGCGGCACGCCGTTTTCATCAAGCGCCGCGCCTCCCGACCACACTCCGTCCGGCACAACCGTCCCCTCCGTGGGCGTTATGGCCTCCTTCACAGGCGTCCAGTTCACCATGTCGTCGCTTACAAGGTGTCCCCAGCATATGTTGCGCCAGTAGGAGCCCGTCATATTCTCCTGGAAGAAAAGGTGGTACTTCCCGTTATAGTACACCGGCGCGTGGGGCTCGTTCATCCAGAACTGGTACGGCCCGGCGTGGAACTGAGGCTTCGTCACGTCCTCAGTGAGGATGTTCTGGAGCCATATCTCCGAAAACTCAATCTCGGGTATCCTGGCGCTGCCATATGCCGAGGCTATATCCTCGCCGGAGAGTGCGGCGCTGTAGATTTTGACCTCGTCTATATAGCCGCTGGCAACATTGAGAAATCCGGCTGTCAGCCTCTCGCCCTCGCCATTGCGGCCAATGAGGAGCGTGCGGTTCGCGGCCTTTATCTCAGATCCCACAGGCACTGAGCGCGACGCCACCATCTCCCCGTTCAGGTAGAGGCACATCTCCCCCGCCTCCGAGTCAAAGGTTGCCGCGACATAGTTCCACTCATACTTTTGCAGGTTGTCGCCGTTTGTCCACACGGTCAGCCACTCATCCCCCAGTCCCACCTGGAAGGTCAGCGCTCCGAAGCGCTGGTAGCCCAGGAGAAATCCCGCGTTCCCAGCCTTGTCCGACTGGCTGATGATGCCCGTGGGGGAGTCAGTGCCGTTCGCAGCGGCGCCGGGGTCGTCCCACTCGAACATCCTCGGCGCTATCCAGGCGCTCACAGTGAGCTTTGTCCCGGACACCTGTATGTCATTTTTGTTGTACGTGACATAGGTTGTGCTGCCGTCCAACAGCAGACAGCCTCCGCTGATGCCGTCCTCCCGCCACTGCGGGTCCTGGCTGTCCATGAACACCGCGTGGGAGAAGCCGTAGTTCATCTCCACATCCGGAAGATTCTTCGACGCGTCGCTCACCGTAGTCCCGCTCCCCTCATCAAATGTGAGGTATAGCAGCAGGTCCTTGCTGTGCCTGTCGCTCGTCCCGCAGCCCGCCAATATGGACAGGAGAACTCCCGCGGACAGCAGCAGAGCTATAAGTTTACGTAATTTCATACTCTCCTCCTGTTCAAAGTGGCCGCCCGCTGCCAAGAACGGACGACCACTCCTCTTTCCATGGGCAGCAAAGGTTATCTGCCGCCCTTCCTAACCTCAATTATCCTTGTTTACCGCCATCTGCCAGGGGATGTCCACGCTCTCCGCGGTGGCGCCGTCGGGGACTGTGTCATACAGCGCGTCCACGTCCGGGGCCGTCTCGTAGAAGGTCACAACCTCGTCAAAGAAGGCGTGCGCCCATCCTCCGTCAATGGTCTCATCGCACAGCTCGATGTAAAGCTCCTCTCCCACGTACTCCGACAGATCCAGCACATACGTCCCCATATCAGCCCAGGAGCCGCCCGCTCCCACGCTCGGGAAGTTGGCGTCGTTGAATCTTGTCTCCTCAACGTACGCTATCTCTGTCCCGTCAGCCTTATAGACTCTGACGGCAGCGGCGTTGCCGCCCATGCGCCAGGAGATGAAGCCTGAGCCGGCGAGAGTGAAGTTCGTTGAACGCACAGTCCAGCTTCCTCCCTCGTCGATGCCGGTGTTCCACCCGTCAAGGTGCCAGTCCCCGGCCTGGTTGTAGGGCATCTTCTCACCCCAGTAGTCAACCGCCGAGATGACGCCGGTCGCCTGTCCCTCAACTATGCTCCAGCCGTCGGTGAGCACTGTCCAGCCGGCCAGGTTGCCGCTCTCAAAGCCGCCGTTGGCGACGCTGTTCCGGTCGGCCATGGCAACTACCGTGAAGGACGCCTCGGCGGTCTTATCACCGAAGACAGCCTCATATGTAACGGTGTAGTACCCAGGCTCGCTCATGTCCACCGCGTCAAAGCTCCCCGCGGCGGCGCTGCCGTCAACCGTCACCGCCTTAACGGCTATGTCTGTCACGCTCTCCGCGCCAAAGGATGCCTTTGCGTCAGCTATGAACGATGTCACATCCACCGTGCCGCAGTCAACCACCTGGTTTGACGCATAGGCCGTGAAGGTGAGGGAGTTCAGCGGCACGGGATAGGGGTAATTATTATAGTAGTTTCTGAGTGTCGTCAGGTCGTCGTAGGACGCGGAGGTGTACGTCTCAGCATTGACCTTGTCAATCTGCTCCACCTCAAGCGCCGCCACCTCCTCCGACGTCAGCGACACGCGGAAGTCGTCCACGTTGAGGAAGGCAAAGCCACCGGTGCTGCCGTCGTTGTTGTCAACAACCTTTATGTAGCAAACCCTCCCGATGTACTCGCTGGCATCCACGTACACCCGCAGGAGCGTCAGCGCAAGCGCCGGGTCGCTGAAATACTCGTTTCTGACGGTTATGAGCTCCTCATCCGTTGCGCCGTCGCAGAGCGCCACATAGCTGTCGCCGTTGCCGGCGCCAATCATGAAGGTTATGAACCCGTCGCCGCCAAGGGTGAACTTTGTCGAGCGTATCGCTCCCACTGCCGACTCCAGAATCGCGCCGTTGTTGCTCCCGTCAATGTAGTACTCGCCGTCGCCGTAAACGGCCCTGTCTGTCCAGTAATACTGCGACGTTGGGACAACGTTGGCGACCGTTATCGCCTTGCCCTCAAGCAGCTTCCACCCTGTGAGATCCCCGGTCTCAAAGCTTCCGTTCTCGATGGTGGTCGATGTCTCGTCCTCAGTGAAGGGCTTCTCGCCGTAGTCCTCAAGCTGCCTTGCGTGGTCGGCCACCGCCGCGTCAACCTCCTCCTGGGTGGCGCAGGTGTGAAACCCGTCCAGGTTCACATATGAGAGGTCGTTCCCGTCGTCGTTATCCGTGACCTTCACGTAGATTGTCTTTCCTATATAGGCCGAGAGGTCCACAACCTGAGTCATGAGGTGCTCGGTTATGTATGTGCCGTCACAGTCCACGTTCGCCACTCTCGCTAAGGCGGTGTCGTTCCCCTGCTCGAAGAACTCCACGTAAACCTTCTCGTTGTCAAGTCCCCCGCCCATCTTGAAGGTGATGACTCCCGTGCCCGAGAGAATGAACGGGTCGGACGTAAGCGTACCCCGCATGGGCGGGTTCCCGCCGCTTGTGCCGCTGAAGAAATATGTCCCGCTCTTCTCCATCGGAACGCCGTTTATCTTCTCAGAGTCAACTACACCCCTTGCATTGAAGGCGGCGTCCTGGCGCGTCCAGCCGACCCACGTGCTGTCCCCGCTGACCTCCTCAAAATCCCCGTTCGGCACATCCGTGGGGAGATCCTCGTCCGTCTCCCCGCCTCCCCCGCAGGCCGACAGAGACAGAAGTACACAAAGTGCCAGCACGGTTGGCAGAATTCTTTTCATAAGGTTCTTTTTCATGCTCTCTCCTCATCTTTCATTTGCCGCTTGCGGGGCCTCACTGCAGCTCCCGCCCGCAGCCTGATCTTCTGTGGCAGTTGGTCAGTTTTCACGTTGGCTTAGAATATGTAACGATTCACGAAAGATGAAACAAGTATAAAACACCGATAAAGTTTTGTCAACAGCTAGTTATCGCCGTTTTTTCTTTTCTCCATGTTGCATATTTTGAACTTAATTTTTTTGTGCAAAATGCATAATCTTTGAGATGAACTCGGGTTTTTCCCGGTTTTCACGTGAAATGTTTCATATACCGCCAGTGGCAAAAGGGCCGGATCAGAGGCGACCCGGCCCTTTAAATTTTACGTGCCCTGCGGCGCATCTTCCTAAGCTTCCTTCTTCCTGAGTTCTTCTCCCTGAGTTCTTCTCCCTAAGATTTCTTATTCCTAAGATTCCTTATTATCGAGCTTCCCTCTTCCTAAGCTTCCTTATTCCTAAGATTCCTCAGCTCCCATCGCTTTTCTGCTCAGGGAACTTTTCAAAAATGCGGCTCTCAAGCTCGAAGGACTCATCAAGCTGGTCATACAGAAGGTGGAAGGACAGAAACCAGATGTACCACACGCCAAGAAAGGGCACGACAAAGGCCGTCCACGGCATGAACAGCACCGTCGCCGCCCACCAGGCAAGGTTCAGCACCGCGACGCCCATGGTCCGCCAGAAGTACTTTATGCAGAAGAAGAGGCAGTTTTTCAGTCTTGCGGTGATTTTCTGCTCAAAAAGCACCAGCTGCGACCAGTAGGTGAGGAAGATGGCAGTCGCGAAGACGAAACCCGCAAGGAGCATCGCCACAGTCCCCGCGCCGGGTCTCACCGTTGAATTATACATTATAAGACACATGAAGGTGTAAAACCCGAGGAAGAGGCAGAAGAGCACCCCCGGCAGCAGTGAGCCCCGCCAGTTCTGCCTCCACGCCCGCTTATATGAGACCCACCAGTCGTCGCGGACACCCCGAAGGGCCCTGAATATGCAGTCCACCATGCCCGAGATCGCCGGCCCCGCCAGAAGTCCGCCGGCTATTGAGACAGTGAAAAGCACCGCAACGCTTGAGAGGAGCACAGCGTAAAATACGCCGGCTGCGAAGGGCACGAGAGCCACAAGCGTCAGAAAGTCCACCAGGAAAAACCTCTTCCAGTTCCCCTCCAGCGTCCGCCTGTAGCGGTCAAAGCCCCTGGGGCGTCCCCCGGGAGCGCAGCTCCCATCTGAAAAGAGCATGCCCATTTCACTCCCTCTCCCTTGTGGTCCCGCCGGAGGCGAACCGCACAGGCAGACACAGCAGCGTCGGCGGGCCGTTTCTGTCCTGGTCCAGGATGAGGCTCACACAGCTCTCAGCTATCTGCTCCACCGGCTGAACTATCGTCGAGCAGTAGTAGCCCATGTCCCCGAACCGCTGCACCCCGTCAAAGCCCACCACCTGCACATCCTCCGGCACCTTAAGTCCCATCGTGCCCAGCACCTCCATTATCTGTACAGCCAGCCTGTCCGTCACGCAGAAGATGCCGTCCGTCTTAAGTCTGCCGTCATGGCGATTGGCCTTAAGGTAGTCCTCAAACACCGAGAAGGGCACGCCGTCCGCCGCGGCCTGGATGTGGTACGGAACTCCCGCCGCCTCACATGCCGCCACAAAGCCGTCCTTGCGCTTGCTGGGCTCGTTTGCGAGAGGCGACCCCACCCAGAAGAACGCAAGCTCCCTGCATCCCCCCTCTATGAGCTTCTCCGCGGCAAGTCTCCCGCCTCCATAGTTATCCGCGGCGACACACGGTATCTTGCCGCCGAAATATCTGTCTATGGACACAAAGGGCACCCCCGGGCCCACATTTAATTTAGGGTTATACGACAGGCATATTATCCCGTCCACCTTCTTCTGCTCCGCCATGGCCACGTACTCCTGCTCCTGAACAGGGTCGTAATCGGTACAGCACACCAGCATCTGGTAGTCCCGCTGGGCAAGCGCCTTGTTGAGACAGTTTACCACCTTGCAGAAGTAGGGGTTTGTCATATTGGGAACCACCACCGCGACGGTGTACGTCCGGTTGCTCTTGAGCCCGCGGGCATAGGTGTTCACGCGGTAATCGAGCTTCTCAATGGCGGCCTCCACCCTGAGACGGTAGCTCTCCCCCACCGGGATCCCGTTTATGACCTTGGAGACCGTACCCAGGGCCACGTTCGCCTCCCGTGCCACATCCTTCATTGTAGCTGCCATATGTTATCCGCCTCTCCTCCGTTTTTTCTTTCACATCTATAATAAAGCATTTCGTGAAATTTGTAAAGAGTTTATTGAGAATTTCATGAATTATTTTATGGCCACGTTCACGCCGCTTTGGCGTTATGCACAATATCCGGCCTTGGTTTTTGTGCGTTATGTCAAATTGAAAAGAAAGTATTAAAAAATGTGAAATTTATTGTTGACATTTCCGGAGTCAGATGGTATCATTGCCTCAATGCTTAGAAAGAAACGTTTCACGAGTTTACCTGTGTAATGTCAGTCTGAGGTGGCAGTCAGGCGGGCCCTGCGCAGCTGAAAACCCGTGAAACGCGCGGGAGACGGTTCACGCAGAGAGTGGGGAACAGACAATATTAAAAAGGAGGGTGTCCAATGCGAAAATCCCCAAGCGGCAGCCAGGTCGCCGTCAGAACAAAGAAACCCCTCGGAAAGCGGATTATAGAGAACTGGCAGCTGTACCTGCTTCTTCTCATTCCCGTTGTACTGACTGTCATCTACAAGTACATCCCCATGTACGGCATTCAGATTGCGTTCAGGGACTACAAGCCGTCCCTGGGCTTCACCAAGAGCCAGTGGGTTGGTCTTGACTGGTTCAGGCGGTTCTTTGAGGCCCCGACCTTCAGCCGCATGATCAAGAATACGGTGCTCCTCAGTCTGTACAGTCTCCTCTGGAGCTTCCCGGTGCCGATAATCCTGGCTCTGGCCATAAACCAGCTCCGGTTCCACCGGTTCAAGAGAGTTGTCCAGACTGTCCTCTACGCGCCGCACTTCATCTCCACCATGGTCATATGCGGTATGATACGCATCTTCCTCAGCCCCTCAGGCGGCCTTATAACGCTGCTTCTGAACACGAAGACAAACCTTCTGGACGAGGCGTCGGCGTTCCGGACCATCTATATAGCGTCGGGCATCTGGCAGGAGGCCGGCTGGGGTACAATCGTGTACTTAGCGACGCTCTCCAGCGTCGACACGGCCCTCTACGAGGCGGCGAAGATAGACGGCGCGTCCATGTTCCAGCGCATTCTCCACATCGACCTGCCGGAGCTTATACCGATGGCCGTTCTGATGCTCATCATGAGCGCCGGGTCCCTCATGAGCGTCGGCTTTGAGAAGGTCTATCTGCTCCAGACGGATCTCAACAAGGCCACCAGCGACATCATAGCCGTCTACGTCTACCAGCAGGGCATTGAGAGTCACCAGTACAGCTTCTCCACGGCAGTCGGACTCTTCAACACGGTCATCAACATCATTCTGCTTGTGATCGTGAACAAGATATCCAAGAAGGCCGCGGATGTGAGCTTCGTGTGAGGAGGGGACGTCATGACAAAAAGCAAAAAGCTCGGTGGCCTCTCGGACAAGGCCAGCGACATAGTTCTCATAGTCATCTGCGGTCTTGTGATGCTTATCGTCGCATACCCGCTCTACTATGTCCTTGTGGCGTCCGTATCCGACCCCAACGACGTATACGCCGGAAAGACCTTCCTTCTGCCCAGCGGCTTTTCGCTCAAGGGCTACAAGGCCGTCTTCACTGACGACAGTATTTTTACAGGACTTCTGAACAGCATAAAATACACCCTTGTCGGCACCATTTTCTCGGTGGTGCTCATCTACCTCACCGCCTACCCGCTCTCCCGCAGGGAGATGCCAGGGAGGAAGGCGATAAGCATCTTCTTCCTCATCACCATGTATTTTGGCGGCGGCCTTGTGCCGACGTACCTGGTTGTCCGTGACACAGGGCTCCTGGGCAGCATGTGGGCGCTGTTTCTCCCCGGCGGCGTCGCCATGGGAAACGTGGTCATCGTCCGGAACTTCTTTGAGAACAGCATTCCCCGTGAGCTCATGGAGGCGGCGCAGATTGACGGCGCGGACCATTTCACCGTCTTCACGCGCATAGTGATACCTCTCTCCCGCTCCATCATGGCGGTCATGGTGGTGTTCAGCATGGTGGCATACTGGAACGACTGGTGGAACGCTATCATGCTGGTGGATAACAAGAACCTCTACCCCATTCAGTATCTGCTGCTTCAATTAAAGTCCCAGATCAGCATGATGAAGGATCTGCAAAACCTGTCCGGCGGAGCCCTGGGGATCACCACCCCCACAGAATCGCTGAAAATGGCCACTGCTGTCATTACTGTGGGGCCCATCATGCTGCTGTATCCATTTTTGCAGAAGTACTACGTCAAAGGCTTGGTGGT
>CAYPMJ010000057.1:0-12276 GCA_964411785.1 uncultured Oscillospiraceae bacterium | reverse complement strand
GTAAAGACATATTTTGTACCTCTGATGATAGAATACGCGGAGGATGCATGGAACGGGGCCTGGAAGCTGATGTCGATGGACATGGACTGTTCCCCTGAGCGGGTGATAGAGACAATGGGGGAGGTGCTTCCCCAGTTTGGCGAAGAGGTGGAATATGCCTTCCAGTATATGCTGGATCACAATCTCTACGATATAGTTCCGGACGAGAATAAGACGGAAATCGGGTATACAGTTCCGCTCTATTTCTACAATGAGCCGTTCATATTTAACGCCGCGTATGGGAATTTTTTTGATTTTTCGGATACGTACCATGAGTTCGGACATTTTCTGAATTTCTTTTACACACAGAGCGACTTTCTCTACGGTTGGTCCGATTATGATCTGTCGGAATTGCAGTCACAGGGGATGGAGGTGCTGTTCACCTTCTTTTACGATGAACTGTTCGGCGAGGCGGCTGAATACATGAGGGACTACACGCTGATGGACCTTGTGAGCAGCGTGGTAGATGGAGCGATGTACGATGAGTTTCAGCAGCGGGTCTACGCTGAGCCTGACCTGACAGCGGATAAGGTGCTGGATATATACTGTCAGGTAGTCGGGGAATACGGATATGTTCTCGAGGATGGCGGAGAATATAGCTGGGTGTGGGTTACGCACAATTTTGAAAATCCATTTTACTACATAAGCTACAGTGTCTCAGCGCTTGGTGCGTTGGAGGTGTACGCGCTCTGCCAGGACAACTGGGAGGATGGGCTGGACACCTACCTCACCATATCTGCAATGGATACGGAGGCGTATTACTATTCCGAGGCATTGGAGGAAGCGGGACTCCGTGATATTTTTGACAGATCAAGCTATGAGGGGATAGTGTCGGCGCTGAGGGAGATCCTTTAGTGCGGCTGGTCTGGTGAAGGCTGCTGGACACGGAGCAGCTGACCACGGAATTGTTTAAGTACGGTGTTGAGGAAGCTTAGGGAAGGTATGTCATCGGCGCTTTGCGGAGTTTTTCCGCAGGAAATGCGCCCTTAAGCTTGAAATCCTGAAGGTGTTTCTGCTTTTTGGCGTCGTTCTCACGAAAAGCTCTCGCACATTGCTCTTGCCGGTTTGCGAGAGCTTCCTTTATATGGCCGTTGAGCGACGTGTGCGCTCAACGGCCATAAACGTGGCCGCGGGGAGGTTAATAAGAATTCTATATGGTCAGAGTCCCATTTTCATCCTCTAGCAGAAGCAGAATTGTCTCCTCTGCTCCTGTGAGTGCGTTTACATAGATAAGACACCTGCTCCCGCCAGTGTCCTGGCATAAGAATTCATGACAAAGAACCTCATTTTTTCCACTGGTTGGGATGACAGCAAGCCTGTGTTTCTGAACCGTCAGAAAAGGTGAAAGGGCGGCTTCGGCAGACTCACGGGTGACAGATGCGCATGGGAGGTTGCGTGATGTGTGACTCATAATGAAGCCCAGGCTCTCGTATCCGCTTATTCCGCCAGTGTCCATGGCAACGGAAACTTTGATAAGGTCGGGATAGCAGATGATATCTCCTTGTTTGTGGGCAAAGTTTATGACTATATCTCCGCTCTCAACTTCCCAGTATGTGACTTCCATGCTTCTGAAGCCCTTTCTGCGGAGAAACTGTTCTGCAATTTTCACGCACTCCTCTGAACTGAGTATGGGAGCTCTGGCCTGACGGGAAGTTCCGAAGAACAGTATACGCCCACCTTGCTTTGTAACCTCCACAGTGGAGGTCTCTGCACCGTTGCGGCGGGAGAACACATACACAGGAACAGTGCCATCCCGTTGGTATTCAAACCGCAGATCAGCTGTGCTGATGCCCAGGAAATCTGCTGCCGCATCCTGCGCGGTTTCCTGAGAGACAAGCGGTGCACCCTCAAGTCGCTTCGGCTGGGCGTTCACAATGTGGGCTGAGAATGGACCGTCGTAGATGAGGGTGGGCAGTTCAGGAAATTCAGACTCAAGCTTTTTAAATCCGGAACTGAATCCACTGCCGCCTACAGCTTCGTCTTCTGCGGCCTCTATTTCCTGCTCAGCCTGTTCCAGCTCGTCGACACTTACGTCGCCAGAGAGAAGCTGTGCATACAGGTCCGTCAAAACGGTATTGACAGTGGCGGCGCTGTTCTCAAGAGCCACAAGGTTCCCGCGCTGCTCCTGAGAAAAATTCTCACCGGCCGCTGCACTCCTGGCCAGGAAGTATACATAGTCCCCTGCCTTGGTAAGAAAGGATGCGGTTTGTTCGAGTTCAATGTTTCCGTAGGGCAGGACGCCAAGTGCCATCTGTGCTTCAAGCGCTTCCGCATAGGCTTCCGCGCACACTGCCTCCACCATAGAGGGCGATGACGCGTACGATGCCTTTCTGAGTGCTGTGTCCAGCTTGCCAACTGCGGTGGCCAGCTCTGAAAAGGCGTGGTTGTAGTTTTGTGCTACCTGGTATTCCAGACGTTCCCGCGCGGTCCGCTCCCGGACGAAAAAGATCCCCAGAACGAGAAAGCCGGCCAGAATGTATGTGGTCCAGAGAACAGCAGATCTTTTTGCTTTTATCATTTCGGTCTCCCTCCTGATGCTTTGGGGAGCCTTTCACGTTTACAGCCGTAAAAAAACGCCCCTTTTTCGTCTAGCATGGACAAAAAAGGGGCGCGTTATCCAAGGAAAAACTTGAGCTTCTGTGCATGAAAAGGAGTTATCTCCAATTGTTTCACATATCCCGTCAGGAGAGCTTTGCTATACCCAGATCAATACGACGGAGAGTCTCGTCACGTCCCAGTATCCAGCAGATTTCCACGGCCCCGCCCGGCGTTACGGACATTCCGGCAGCGGCAATGCGAACGGGCCAAAGCAGAGTGGCGTTTTTTACCGCGAGTGACTCGGCAAGTGAGGTCAACGCAGTATGGATTGTCTCCGCTGTCCACTCCGGCAGCGCTGAAAGCGTGTCCCGCGCCGCCAGAAGCATACGGAGGGATATTTCACGGTCGGTTTTAGATTTTTTGTGAACAAAGAGCTCCGGGTCATACTCAGGCAGTGCGTCAAAAAAGCCGATCTTTCCAGGGATGTCAGTGAGCTTTTCCGTCCGCGGCTGGAGAAGACCCGCAATAGCTGCGGGATCAATGGATTTATCCTTTACAGCGCTTCGGATGTAGGGTTCAGCCACTTTGGCAAAGTCTTCAGTTGACATAGCACGAATATAAGCACTATTGAAATAGGTAAGTTTCTCAATGTCGAATATAGCAGGGGACTTGGAGATGCCGGACACATCAAAAATTTCGGCTAACTCCGCCAATGAATAAATTTCACGTTCACCGCCCGGCGACCAGCCCAACAGAGCCACATAATTGACCACAGCCTGTGTAAGGTACCCCTGTGCAATAAGGTCTTCGTAGGAAGGATCCCCATGGCGTTTAGACATTTTGTTGTGCTGATCACGCATGACTGGCGGGCAATGGACGTATGCTGGGACCTCCCACCCAAAGCCGGTGTACAGCAGATTGTACTTTGGGGCGGAGGAAAGGTATTCAGCACCTCTGACAACATGGGTAATACCCATTAGGTGGTCGTCAACAACATTGGCAAAATTGTAAGTTGGGAGTCCGTCACGCTTTATCAGAACCTGGTCATCCAGGTCGGCGTTGGGGACGGTTATATCGCCATAGATCTCATCATGGAAGGTAGTAGTTCCGCCGTCAGGTATGCGCTGGCGAATGACATAGGGTTCCCCCGCGGATGCGCGGCGGTCGGCCTCCTCTCTGGACAAGCAGCGGCATGGGTCAGCTGCGCGTGAAAAGCTTCCGGAATCCTCCTCGGACTCGGTCCTCTCGCAAAAGCAGCGGTAAGCATGCCCGCGTTCAATGAGAAGTTCAGCAAAGTCTACGTAAGTGTCCCGCCGTTCTGTCTGAATATAAGGGCCGACAGGTCCGCCGACGTCAGGTCCCTCGTCATGGTCGAGCCCGCATTGGCGGAGCGTGCTGTAAATGATATCCACAGCGCCGGGCACAAGACGTCCCTGGTCGGTGTCTTCAATGCGGAGAATAAACGTACCGTGATTTTTTCTGGCGATAAGCCAGGTGTAGAGCGCTGTACGCAGATTGCCTACATGCATATAGCCGGTGGGACTTGGCGCGAACCGCGTGCGAACGGAACCGTGCGGTATCCGGTCCTCCAGTTCCTTGATTTTCTGCCTGTTTGGGGCCATAAGGTAAACCTCCATCTGCACTAAATAGCTGATTTTTGCAGTATAATAGCCGTATCGCGGCTATTATACTGTATTTCCAGCCCTTTTGCAAGAGGGCGAATTGATATTGATTTCTGCGCAGCATGAAGTGGGGGCCTGTGACAGCACATGGCAAGGGCTGACAGTCTCGCGTAACTACAGGCAAGTGCGACTGTCAGCCTATCAGCATGGCGATGTGGCTTTCGGCGAGCTCAGTCACAAGCTGGAAATGAACGTGTGGATTATAAACCTCTTCAAGACGATCGTGGAGGGACTTTGCCTTAGCTAACGCTTTAACGGCCTCTTCCAGCAGACTCTCGGACAGACGGGAGGCGGCGCGTGACTCCTGGCGCATAGAGGCAAGCTCCTCTTTCCTAGGAAGCAAATCCAGCCTGAGGTGACGGTAAATTTCACCGGGGTAAGGCATGCGGGAGGTCTGTGATACAAACGCAAGACGCAGTTCAGGGATGATAAGGTGTTCAGTGTGGTCGGGCGCCAGTGGTGACTGACAGCGGATGATGTCCAGCGACTGAGCCTCAGCGTCAGCAGCCAGAAGTTCAGTCACAAAGGCGCCAAGACCCAGATCGTTGTCAAGTACATAGACGCGTTCGGCCAGCTCACGGACGGTGTCATAGAAGCATACGGTTCCACGGCATGTCACAGCGGATAGAAAGCGCTTTTTAGTAATTCCAGATGCTCTGCCGGACGGGTGCAGTTCCCGGCAGATTATACCGCGGGCGCGGCGAGCGGCAACTACCAGCGCCTCCTCAGGCAAAGGCGCGGAGAGAGCGTCAGTGGAGGCTGTGTAGGCAGAGATGAGCTTGTAGGCACGGGCGTAGTACGCTTTATATGCGTCGGTGAGGCGAATAATCGTGTCGCGATTTTCATGCAGGGCAGCGGCATCGTAAAAGTCGCCCACATTCACATAGTTGCCAGATGCCCCAACATAGTCGGGTTCAATGACATGGGGCGCAGTGCCGTCCACATAGCCGACATGGAGCTCGGGAAAATATACCCCGTCCAGGGAGTCCGGATCGCCGGAGCAGTGGATGAATTCAGCTGCATAACCGGCGGATCGCACGCCGGAAGCTACAGTCCGCATGAAGGTGGACTTGCCGCAGCCAGGTCCTCCCTTTATGACATACAGGGTGTCGCGCAAAGGATCGGTAAAGCCGTCGTAGAGGGAGCTGAAGCCTGAGGGTGAGTTGGAGCCAAGAAAAAAATGTGTTTCATAGGAGGTTTCCATAGCTGATTCCTTTCATATCTGACTTCAACCATTATTATGCTTCTTGAGAGTGTTTGACATGGATAAAGCTGCTTTTTTCTTACATCGCACAAAGACAGGGACAATACTGTACTTTGACGGTCCTGCACCGGAAAAAACACCTGAGGAATCTCTCAGAATTCAGCTAGAGCAATTTACGAGAGATTTATCATTGGAAAGGCGCGAAAACGCAGGGACCTTTAAGTATTTCAGGTCTGAGAGCGCATTCCTGGCGGAAAAGATCTATAAAGAGCCGATGACGCATTTGTTCAAAGGTTCCTTAATGAAGTAGCAGATGATGGAGTATCTGTCCTGAATCAAGTTGCCTGCAGCGGCTATTTGAGAAAAAGTGTTGCTTATAAGTCGAAGATAAGGTATAATAGCCACAACACCGTTGTGGCTATTATACTCAATTTAAGGCCGCGCTTAAAGCGCATGGCCAATTATACCATTTCGCTTCGCTTCATGGTATAATAGCCACAACACCGTTGTGGCTATTATACATAATTTAAGGCCGCGCTTTATGCGCACGGCCAATTATAAGTTGTTGAAAAGCCGGAGGTAACCTGTGGGTGCAGCTTTCTGCGTACATAAGGCGGCTCCGGAGATTACCCACCGCGGCCGCTGGCGCGGGGGAGAGAGGTGTTTAAAATGAAAAAAATGAAGAAGATTCTGTTCCTCGTGACTGCACTGGCGATGGCGATGAGCTGTGTGCCTGGCTTTTCAGCTATGGCATTGGACGGGATTCAGGATGAGTATTATTATGGGTCGCGCCTGGAAACGCCAATATCCATCGCGTTTTACAAAGCGCTTGACGCCATGAATCAGGGTGGCTATTTCATAGATGGCAGAAGCTGGGATATGGACATGACGGACGAACTGACCGTATCCGCTATGGCTTACGCAGAGGGAGATACAGGCCTTCTGAGTGAATTTGGTGCGGCAGTGGACAGCTTTTATTATGACCACATGGAGCTTTTCTATGTTGATTTTGACCAGCTTGGAATAAACGTGGTCAGAAACAGCAGCGGAAGCTATCAGGTGTCCATAGGGGCCGGTCGAACGGATACGTATCTATATAAGGCAGATGGCGTTGTTCCGGATAATATAGCAGACCAGATAGAAAATTATAACGCTGAGCTGAACGAGCTTGTTTCAGACGTGGACACAACAATGTCCCGCAGGGAGATAGCGAAGGAAGTAAACAGACGGATCTGCGAGCATACGGAGTACAGCTATGGTGAAAAGCATAATCCGAAGTATGGGCCGTATGTGAGTACGGCGTATGGAGCGCTTGTAAATGGCCTTGCAGTGTGCGAGGGGTACTCAAGGCTGTTCAAGGCGGCGATGGACAAGCTGGGTGTACCATGTGAGATAGTCACAGGGTACTACGTTGAAGGTGAGACAATGGAGCCGCACATGTGGAACCACGTCCAGGATACAGATGGGAAATGGTATGGCATCGACGTGACGATGAATGACGGTGGAACAAGGGGGGAGACGTCAACCGGGAGCGGGGATGATCCCTTTGAATTTGAGCGGATGTTCTGGCTGACTGGCGAGACTTTCCTTACAAACCACTTTATAGACGGAATAGTATCCAGTTCGGGGTATACAATGCCGTTCCCTGAGCTTGCGATGACATGGGAATCCGCGACGGAGAGCGGACTGATACATTGCGTTATGGAGAACTACTGCGCAGACGATGGACAGTATCAGGAGATGATGGCGTTTGACTACGATGGACTGAACGCGACGGAGCTGGCAGAAGAGAGAGGACTTTACATGGCCTTCCGGACAGTCACGACAAACGAGGGGACGAATGCATACAGCAGCTGGCAGTCGGCGCAGGAGTGCATCAGACTCTACCGTGGTATGGTATTTGAGGGTGAGCATAAGACTTATTTTAACAGTCAGGCGAACAAGAGTATAGGTGTAGTGGAGGTGGGTATATTTGATATATCTGACGACTACACAAATTCGATAGGAACGAAGTATTATTCGGAGGACGCGGAGATACACCACCTGGTGGAGGCGCTGGAGAGGGCGAATCCCTACCATGACGAGACATATATCGCACCGGCATACGTCAGCAGTACGGAGCCTGAGGGACTTTTACAGCGTACGCAGGATATTTCAAAGTCCCAGACAATCACAATTGTCTATGATAGTCCACTTCGCATAACAGATGGGGAAAAGCCTGAAATAGAGTGGTGGGTATCTTCAACGACTCAGCGTGAGCTCAGCCTGGATGTAGTACAGAAATACGCGGAACTGGATGAGAGCAGCATAAGCTTTGACGGAGAGAGTACAATAACCTTTAAATTTACGCCAAGCCGCCAGTATAACCACAATGGAATAACGTATCATTTCAGAATCACAAACATGGTAAACATACTGGGTGACGAGGCGGAAAGCGACGGTGTGGCGCCGAAGGAATTCTCCATAGTATATACCTATATGGATTCGTTCTGGTGCAGCCGGGTCTTCAGTGATGGACGATTGAAGATGAATGTCTATGGTCAGCCCTCGCTTATAGACAACAGGGATCTTTCGCTGGACGGGTGGACATTTGCTGATGGTACAGCTGTGGAGCAGGATCAGCGTGCGCAGATGATGCTGGTGGTCAATGAGCCGGTGGAGAAGGAGGCTGAGAAGCTCGAGGACGCTGTAAATCAGGCAGTGAAAGAGACAGGCGGAAAGGTGATAGTCAGCAAGAGCTATAATATAAATCTGAATATCTGCGGCAGGCTGGCAGTTATACCGAATGGCAGCTATATGCGGCTGAATCTGGGATTTCCAGACGGGTTTGACCCGTCACAGGAGGGCGTGTCCTTCAAGCTGTACCACTTCAGACGCGACGAGACGACAGGGGAAGTAGATTATGGGAATCCGGAGGAGATTGAGTGTGTAGTCACATCGTATGGGATTATTGCGACGGTCAATTCCTTCTCGCCGTTTGTTCTTGTGGAGGTTGAGAGTGAGGAGAACACGAGCCGCGGTGTTGTGACGGACTTCAATGGCAAGGGAGGAACCGTGACAGCTGATACAGGAAAACCTGTCAACGTATTGAATCGGGAAGGAGAGAGTGTGACATATACGCTGACGGCGGAGCAGGGGTACGAGATAGAGTATATTTCATTGAATGGTGTCGAGCTGAGTCCGGAGGGTGCTCAGGGCGGAGAGCAGAAAGTGACAGTGAAGTACGAAGAGCTTGAGGAGAACAACGTACTAAGTGTCGGCTATGTAGCGGAGGCAGTCAGAAGCCAGGAAGAGGATGCGGGAGTTCAGAACATACTGGCGGAGCATATGCAGAATCTTGCGAACACAGACGTGCCATCATGTGAGCATCAGGGAGGAGAGGCTACGTGCAGCGCAAAGGCAATATGTGAGGTATGTGGCGAGAAGTACGGAGAGCTTGACCCTGGAAACCACAGGAACACCGAGCTGCGGAACGTAAAAGCGGCGACCGGGACAGAGGAGGGCTATACCGGCGACCTGTACTGCACGGACTGCGGCAGCCTTCTCGAAGTGGGACAGACGATACCTGTGAATTCATCTACTACTACGCAGACGTCCACACCTGGCGACACAGATGTGATAAAATCCGAGGTAATTACGAATCCGGATGGGTCCAAGACAACCAGAATAACCCAGAGGGACGGTACAGTGACAGCCACGACTGTAAAAGCAGACGGGAGCAGGACTGTAGAGAGGACAGCGGCCGATGGGACAATAACCCTGACAGAGGAGAGGGCAGACGGTGTGAAGGTGACGTCTACGACCACATCGGAAGGGGTAACGACAGCGACGGTTACACTTCCAGAGGGGAAAGACAGTGTGACTGTGACGGTTAAAGTGGGAAATGTCACGCCGGGAACAGTGGCGCTGAAGGTGAAGGATGGTGGGGAAGAGGAAGTAATAAGACAATCAGTGGCAAGTGAGGGTTGCGTAACGCTGAGGCTGGAGCAGAGTGCGGAGCTTGGATTTGAGGATAGAGCTAAGACGTTTGAAGATGTGGAGGAGTGCGCAGAGTATGCGTCAAGTGTTGCATTTGTAAGCTCGAGAGGGCTGTTCAATGGAGTTACGGGAAGTGAGTTTGCCCCTGCACAGACCATGACGCGTGGTATGCTGGTGACTGTACTGTATCGCCTGGACGGGGAGATCAGGGCAGATGAAGCGGAGAGCTTCCTGGATGTAAAACCGGGAGCCTGGTACGCAGAGGCAGTTGCGTGGGCGACGTCAAATGAAATAGTGAATGGTGTGGGTGGAGGATGCTTTGCTCCGGACGATCCCCTGACAATTGAGCAGCTTTGCACGATGATGAGCAGGTACGCCAGATTTCTTGGATATGATACAAAGGCATTTGAAGAGCAGCAATACACAGATACTGAAGCTGCGTCGATTTGGGCAAAAGAATCGGTTAACTGGGCAGTCGGCACGGGTATAATCGCCTGTGAAGACGGAGTGCTTGACCCGACAGGCGAGGCAACCCGTGGACAGGTGGCGACAGTATTAGAGAGCTTTGTGGAGTATATGTTGAAGTGAAGCAGAAAAGAAAACTGCCTGGAAGCTGTGTTTTCAAAGATAGAATAATCTGAAAGCTCGTGGAGGATTGCTGGCAACAGCAATTCTCCACGAGCTCATTGAGGAACATCAGATTGTGCCTCGCGAAAAGAAGAACACTAAGACAGCCGGCGCGTATCTTTAAGTAAGACATAAACACAAGACTGGTCCTGACTACACTTGCCAGTAAACACTCACCGGCAGTCGCCTCTGACAGGCAGAAATGAAAAAAACTGCCGCCTGGCTGAATACCCGCCAGGCGGCAAAGGAGAATTATTTTCTGTTGCGCTCGTAAATAGCGGCGAGACCTGTAAGGAGAAGGTCAGCGTTTAAAACGATCTCCCTGCGACAGAGCGGAATGATGCACGCAGCTAAGCCACCGGTAGCGATGGCAGTGGACTTGTAACCAAGCTCCGAGTCAATGCGGTCAAGCATACCATCCAGCATTGCTGCAGTGCCGATTATACTGCCGCTTTTGATGCTTTCCACAGTGTTGCGGCCTATCACACGCGACGGAGCGTCGAAAGCCACGTTTGGGAGCTGTGACGTGCCGGAATTCAGCGCGGAGAGTCCCAGCGTGACTCCCGGACAGATACTTCCCCCAATGAACGCGCCGTTTTTGTCAATAACGGTGATAGTGGTTGCAGTACCCATGTCGATGATGCACAGCGGAGGATCATAAAGCTTCAGCGCTCCGGCAGCAGCTGCAACGAGATCAGCTCCGGCTGTGCCAGGATCATCCAGGAGTATGTTCACACCCGATTTGACGCCTTTTCCCACCAGCAAGGGGGTAACTCCACACGATAGCTTCACGGCGTTTACCATGCTTTCCGTAAGCGGTGGAACAACGGAGGAGATGATTGCACCATCGATAAGCGATGCGTCCAGGGAGAAAAACCTGAACATATTCTGAATGTCTGTGGCGTACTCAAAATCGGTTTTCAGCTTGTTTGTAGTGATGCGGGCTGTCCGAACAATAGACAAGCCATCCATACAGCCGAGGACGATGTGAGTGTTGCCAATATCAACAGCGAGAATCATAATATTTGCCTCATGATTTTTTCAGAGTTCGTTTGCCGAGCTTGATAAGCCGTTCGATAACACCAGCGAGAACAACATTGACGCCCAGTTCAAAGAAGAAGTTAAGGCCGACAAAGAAAACGAGAACGACCACGACAGCATTACCAGTTACACCGAAGCTCTCGGCATATTCAACGCAGAAGTCGAGGAAGAATACCAGACAGCCCAGGATGAAAACACCGGTGTTTACCACGGGGCAGACAATGGCCGCAGCCACCACGGCGACGAAAGTACTTTTCTTTTCCAGAAGGGCGTAAACAGCCCCTGCTGAGAGTCCGGAGAGAATACCCTTGAGCATAACGGTTATGACAGTCCCCGCAGGGTTCACAGGGAGAAACAAACCGGCATCACCTGAGATAAGTACAACCAGGCCGAAAACGCCTCCAAGCCATGCCCCTGCCCAGGGGCCGCACATAGCTGCGCCGATAACAATCGGTACGAGTACCAGTGACACCGAAAAGAATCCGAGGTGGATAAATGCTCCAACGAACTGGAGCACAACCACCAGCGCGGTGAATAGAGCCATCATTGCAAGATTCTTCACGCGCGCGTTGCTGAAACTGACTTTGTCCATAAATAAACCTCCTGCTGTCGCTCCGTCATGCGGATGCGGCGCAAATTTTCGCGGTCGACAAAGGAGCGACCGACGAGGGCAATTATACCCGAGACGGGCCTCATTTGCAAGAGTTATTTTGAACTGATTGTGAAAATCAAAACCTGATCTCCTTCTCGTTCAGGTGAAGAATTGCTCCATCTGTCGGCAGCGCTGAGAGACGGAAACGCCAAGTTCCGGGAACAGTGATGCCAGATATGATCTGAGAGGCTCTATTACCACGTTCTCTGTTGAAAAGTGACCTGCGTCAATAAGACTGACCCCAAGGGCGACCGCGTCCAGGAACATATTGTGCTTAACATCAGCTGTAACAAAGGTGTCACAGCCCAGCAGAGCAGCTCTATGCAGCTCAGACCCCCCGGAGCCGCCAAGAACCGCAACCTTCCGCACACTTCTGCCACCGTCTACATACCTTAGTCCGGCAGCATGAAGTGCAGTCTGGACCTGATTTAAAAAACTTTGGAGAGTTGTCTCAGTCACAACGCCGACTCGGCCAAGACCGTAAGGAAGTCCCTCAGCGTCATGACCTTCAAGCT
>CAYPMJ010000056.1:0-12280 GCA_964411785.1 uncultured Oscillospiraceae bacterium | reverse complement strand
GCCATGCGCTTTAAGCGCGGCCTTAAATTATGTATAATAGCCGCTCTGCGGCTATATTATACCATGGAGCGAAGCGAAATGGTATAATTGGCCATGCGCTTTAAGCGCGGCCTTAAATTATGTATAATAGCCGCTCTGCGGCTATTATACCCTCTTATGGTACTTTTTGACAAGAGGAAATTTGCGAAGACACCAAAAAAGTCCCGAGCCGCAAAACGTCTCTTAAGCGCATGTCAGCTTAAATATCAGTGTGCTCTTAGGCGGCCTCTCACGCCACCGTGTACGCACAACAGACGCCAGGCACTCATTTTGTGTCTGGCGTCTGCTCCACAGGGCAAGCTCTAAAGTCCCTCGTCGCTCCTTCTATACCGCATCATCTGTCCACCGATCATCTTCATCTCCGTCAGAAACACAGTAGTGCTCCTGACTGTCAGGAATTCCATTCCTGTTAAGGTCAGTGTCATCTGAATCAATGATCTCGGTAGCGCGCATTCTGCGTTTATCCTTGGCTTCCTCAACCTTATTGCTTATAAGCTCCTTGACCGCCTTCGGGTGAAGTATGTTCACAAGATCCAGATGCGGCACACTCAGATCCGAGGATTTGACGCAAACCGTTCCCACCCCAAGTATTCTCTGCCCGAAGCTGCGCATGAGGGTTATATCACGCACTCTGTACAGAAGTATCTCCTCTTCCTTCAGATTAAGTACTCCAGTCTCAAGAAACAACCGATCCTCACTCAGCGAGTACCTGGTAAAACTTATCGGCATTCTCAGATGTCTCTTTCGGTCCTTCCATATAAGCTCCACCGTGGACTTTTTCTTCATCCGCTCCCTCTCCCCAATTCATCGCGCCTTATTCCCTGTTTGCAGGCATGACCGCAATAGCGTCCGGCAGATAGCGGCCAAGGTTCGTTTTACTGGACGGGCTCGTAATTCCCTCCCCATCGTACCACATCAGCGATGAGCTCCCTCCGTCCAGATTCATCGCCTGATAGGCGTCGTGTCTGAGCATGATCTCCGCCAGGTCCGAAACTGTACAGCCTATGCTGTGCCCCACCTGGCGTCCATCCACAATGAGCAGCAGTACATCACCATTTCTGGCCTGCCCTATAGCGCTCCTCGGCTGCAGACCATAACCATATGTGCCTTGCACATACACCTCCCCGTCCACGATCAGCGCCGGTTTGAACTGAATCGCCCAGCGATATTCCGAGATCACGGCCTTGCTGTAATTATCGATGTAGAAATAGCCGTCCTCCTTAAAACCAAAGAGCTTCTGTTCACTGTTCGGGTTACCATAATCCACCCCATCTATAACCAGCGAACCAATCACGAAGCCTCCGTTGCCCTTCCATTCTATATCCGCAAAGCCGCTGGCGTTGATGGCCAGAATAGCTCCATTCCGCTGCGCAAGCGTGGACAGCACCGTCCCCTGATCACCGAGACTGGGCGACTTCAGAAGCTCCACCTGGCTTGAGTCCTTCACCACGGCCAGCTTTCCCTCATAACCATCCCCCGAGACCTTCACAACCAGCAGATTATTCACGGCGTCCAGCACACAAACGGGCTCATCCATCGTGGTTGAAAGCCCCTCTTCACACTCTATATCCTTAAATACGATGCCAAAATATCCATCCTTCAGGATGTCCGGGTTCTCGGACAGGTAATTCTCAAACGCCTCTCTGTCAAGCTCCCAAAACGTATCGTAAAACAGCTCCCGCTCCTCAAAGGCCGGGTCACCACCAGAGTCTGTACTGCCATCGGCCCCTGTGTTTATCAGAGAATTATTCTGACCAGGCTTTGCTGCGTCATCAGGCAGATCCCACGTGCTCTGCAGCTCGCCCTGCTCCTGCTCCCCCTGAGCCGCGGCGTTCATAACCTCCTCTACCACGCTGTTTGGAATAAAGGCAGTTGCCAGCCATTGATGGCTCATGGTTGTCATAGCGGTCTCTATGTAGATAGAGCGCCATTTGGATATAAACGCATTATCCGAAAAGACGAACGTGAGATACAATGTCAGCAGTACTGCGAGAATACTGGACACTATGATCGCCGCTTTGGCGCCGCCGCTCAGTTTATTTCTTTTTTTCAGATGTAAATGTTTCTTTTTAGCCATAAATTACACAAATCATACACACATGGTCATCTTCGTCATCTTTCTCTCAGCCGGAGGCCAACTCCACTGACTTTCGTATTGTAATACTTATTGGCAACAAATTCAAGCCTTTACTGTAAATTTACAGTGAATATTTAAAAAAACGTCTGTTGCATTTTCTACCTTGCTCAGCTCTTCGCCTCATGCAGCGTACTTTCCTTCAGCAGCTTCGACAGTTCATCCATAAAAGTGTTTATATCCTTAAACTGCCGGTAGACCGACGCGAAGCGCACGTAGGCCACCTCATCCAGCTCCTTAAGCTTCGTCATCACAAGCTCGCCAATGCAGCTCGTGGGTATCTCCCGATCCGGGCGGCTTGACGCCTCCTGCTCAATCTCATCGGCAATGGCCTCTATCTGCTTCATGGTCACCTGACGCTTCTCACACGCCCGGATCACTCCATTGACGATCTTAATTCTGTCGAAGGCCTGTCGGCTGCCGTCTTTCTTTACAACTACAACCGGCATTCGCTCCACGAACTCGTAGGTGGTATAACGCCGCTGACATGAGAGGCACTCCCTTCTCCTGCGGATATTCTCCTCCGTCGGACGGGAATCGAGCACCCTGCTCTCCTCAAAGCCGCAGTATGGACACTTCATTCTATGCTCCTCCGTTCATGCTGACTCGGGACCGTTTCCCGACTTTTATACATACTCTGTCAATCGGCCACGCGATGAAAGCGCAGCCTTAAATCAGGTTATAAAATCTGTCTTGCAGGTATTATAGCATATAATCCCCGTTTTGTATAGAAAAACATTTCCCGTCACTGTTTTCCGGGTTCAGAAGGCCTGGGCTTGCTTCTTCAGAATCATTTCTTAAGCGTATATTTCCCGCACAGCCAATCATAGGCCACGTCATGCAGTGTTGTGGGCGTCACCTGGCATCGGAACAGGCGCGTCAGCAGCTCCTCCACCTCCGCCCTGTCCGACGAGAGCTCCCGCGCCTCCGCCTGATCGCCTCTCAGCTCCTCTGTCACCCTGACTCCGTAGCCTCGTATCTCCTCAAGCAGCGTATATGTCACAAGAAGCATCTCCCCTTTTTCGGTTCTGATCTCGCTGTGAAACATTGTTGTAGTCATTGCTCATCCTCCGGTTCTTGAAGTTACAAACATTATTCCACAACTTGTAACACATTTCCAGTGGTAATCGACCGCAAGTTTCGTCAAATTCAAAGGACTTTTTCAACATTGGCCTGTGGAAACCTGTGGGAAAACGGTAGAAATTACTTCTTGCTTTCTATTTGTCGGGCTCTTATACTTCTTTTCATACAGTTTTTCGTTAAAAAAAGCTCCGCCTGAAGGCGGAGCGGGGAGTACATATGAAATTACACAGATCAGTCTGCAAATTAAGCTGGGATTGCGTGAGCCGTCCGGCAGTTCTTCTTATCCGCGCGGGGCTGGCTCTCTCCTGCGCACTGCTGGCGCTGTCGCTGCTCACAGCGGTTTACGCCGGGGAGATCACAGCAAGAAACATCCGTTTGTTTTTTCTCTATGTGTCTCTTTATAAGGCGCCTCTGGGAGTGCTTTTTCTCACAACACTCGGTGCGCTTTTCATAGACGCGGCAGTCAGGGGCTGAGGCGATAATCCAGGGCGTTCAGCACGTCCAGGAGCGCACCTGTGGAGAGATTCTCAGGCAATGACAGGTGTTTTAAAAGCTCTCTTCTTTTCTCTGACGCGTCCCTTGTGCCTGTGAGTCCCATTGCATACAGATCCGCCTTGCCGAGACGCACATCCTTCCTCGCGCTCTCCTCGCCCTCGAAGGTTGCTCCTGCTCTGCGGAGACTCTGAAGGATGACCTCGCTGCTCATGCCCTCAACCCCGAGCTTGCCCTCCCTGGATGGCACACGCTTCCGGCGCTCCTTGCCGACTATGTCCGGAATATACGCCTCCTTTACAAGATCAGCGGGCAGCGCACCCTTAAGATAACCTCTTATTACAAGGCCGGCGCCATCGCTGTCGGTAAGGAGTATCACTCCCCGCTTCACGGCAATTCTCCTTATAAGATCCAGCTTCTCAGTGTCAGAGAAAATGCCGAAGCCGGACGTCTCCAGAATGACCGCATCCACGGCCCTGGCAACAGCGGCCCTGTCATACCTCCCCTCAACGATGATTGCCTCACGTACGCACGGTTTCACGCTGTCCCCTCCATTGTCCAGATAAGCCGCACCAGGAGCTCCTCCAGAAGCTCCACGCCGCTCTGCGAGGTACTGTTGAGGCTCTGTGCCGTCCGTGACGCCGCCCGCACCATTGCCGCGCACCGATCCTCGCTGATTCTCTTTGCCGCGCTCATCACAGACCTTGCCTGGAACTCATATCTTATATCGCAGAGCGCCATAAGATCCCGGATGCTCCCTCCCGTCTCCGATAATATCTTCGCCGCAAGCGTCTGACGGAGCTTTGCCGACAGACTGTACAGGATCCTCTGTGGTGGCTCCCCATTCTGGAAAAGCTCCCACAGCTTTCGCGCAGCGCGCTCGTTGTCCCCTCTCAGAACAGCGTCTGTCAGCTCGTATACTGCCGCCTCAAGCACAGGCGTCACCAGCCTCTCCACATCCGTACACGTAATCTCCGGCGCGTCCGAACATGAGGCAAGCTTGCCAACCTCCATTTTCATTGCGGTCATCGAGGAGCCTGTCATAACAACCAGTTGTTCTGCGGCTCTCCGATCTATCCTCTTGCCGGCAGCAGCAAACTGCTTCTCAAGCCACCTGACAAGCTTGTCAGGCGACTGACGCTGGAACTCCACCTGTGTAAAGAGTCCCTTCAGCGCAGCGCCGCTTCTGGAGCGGCCGTCCAGCTTGAATTCAACCGTGTCAAATACAAACACCACAGTAGCACTGTCCGGAATATCCCCCAGAATACGCTCAAGCTCGCTGCGACTCTCCTCCGTCAGCCGCGAGAGGTCCACATCCCACACCTCGGTCAGCGTCAGCTCCGAGAATGCCGGCAGCGTGTTCACCGCCTCCTCCAGTGCAGCTGCCGAGAAGGACGCTGCGTTGAGGCGGGTGTGATTAAATTCCTCGGTTCCCTGGGGGATAAGAGCCCGAAGAGCTTTTATGCTCGTCTCCATCAGATATTTCTCTTCTCCCCAGAAGGCATAGAGCCTCCGCGGCGTTCCGCGTTTCGTGTCTGCCCTGAGCTGTTCATAAGCCTCCTGCGCAGAGTCCTTTTTTCCACCTTTTTGCGCCATATATCCTCACTCCGACCGGATTGTGACGTTTCCATCCTCATCGGTCCTGTATATTTGAATTCCATTCTCCTGCAGCAGCCTCAGTACCTCTTCCGAAGGATGACCGTAGTCGTTCTCGCCCACTGATATCACAGCCGTCTCGGGGCTTGAAACCTCCAGAAGCTTCTCTGAGGTGGAGTACTTCGACCCGTGGTGTCCGACCACAAGGCACTCTATGTCCGGAATATTGCCGGTGCGAAGAAGCTCCAGCTCCAGTGAAGCGTCAATATCCCCGGTTATAAGCACCTCAAAATCGTCCTCTCCCGCAAGGATGCTCACTCCACGCTCATTCTCAGATGAGGAGCCCCTTGGCGCGAACAACGTAAGCTCCATCTCGCCAAGGAGCACCGTCATGTCCTCCTCGACATATACAAGCTCAGTCCCTCTCTCCTCCGCCAGCGCCAATATGTCCTCCCTCGCGGACTCACCGTCCTGGGAAATATCCGGAGGTACGACCAGCGTCTTTACATACATGCTGGCAAGCAGCTTCTCTACACCGTTCACATGATCGTCATGAAAGTGCGTCAGAACAAGGATATCCACAGAATCGCGTCCCTGGCTCTGAATGAACCGTTCCGCCACAGCGTCGGCATCCTCGCCGCTGGAACTGCCGCAGTCCACTACTGCAAGATGCCCTTCGCAGGACAGAACCACGCACTGTCCCTGTCCCACATCCAGGACAGTCGCGGAAAAGCCCTCCCGGCTGCCCATCCAGATCGTTCTCGACACCAGGATCCCGCACAGGGATATTATCGCGACGCAGACAGGCGCCACCGTCTTTACTGGTTTCACCCTGGCCGCAAGAAGCACCAGAAAGCACAGATATGTACCTGCTGCCCACAGCGTCAGCGCCGGGCCATCCACATAGACTGATGCGAAAAAAGGTCTGGCGCACACCCTGGCCTCAAGCTCAACCACCCGGGTGAGCATTGAAGGGAGCAGCGCCGCTATTCTCCCGGCAGGTAAGGACAGAAGCCCCACACCAACAGCCACGAAGCTCAGCGCAAAGATCGGAGACACAAACCACATGACAAGCAGATTTGTCACGGGGGCTATCAGCGACACCCTGCCAAAATACAGCACCTGCAGCGGCAGAGTGAACGCCGTTGCGCCCAGCGTTGATGAGATCCCCCCGCAGATCAGACTTTTTACTCTCTTTACAGGCCTCTTGTCTTTTTTGTGCACAAGCTTTTCGATGAGAAACCCGTAGAGACCGCCGGACAATGTGACAAGGCCCAGAGTTGCCGAGAATGACAGCTGGAACCCCACTCCCAGTGCGGCATACGGGTTTGCGGCGATAACAAGCAGCATTGAGACTGCCAGAGCCGTGGGACTGTCGTTATCCCGCCTGAAGAACATCGCACCAAGTACGAAAAGCTGCATCACCGTTGCACGGACTACTGAGGCCGTGCAGCCGCACATGCTCATGAATACCAGGAGCACCATGGAAGTGAGCACAAGTGCGCTTCTCTTCCGCCCGAAAACCATCAGAATCGCGCTTGCAAGAATGGAAACATGCATCCCCGAGACAGTCAGAATGTGTATGATGCCGCTTCGAGTGAAGTCGCTGACCAGCGCAGCGTCATCTTCAATGCCACTCCGATCCCCCGTCAGCAATGCCCTGATCACATGAGCTGTGGACTCCGGAAAAATCTGATCCACCGTTTCACGTACAGCTCTGCCTATGTAGCGGTGCATCCACAGAAGACGACTCCGCGCCCCGCGGACAAACGTTACATCTCTCACATCCCCTCCGAAGAGAAAGAAGCCCCTTGAGACAAAGCTCGTTATCCGATCCCCGTCAATCCTGTCCGCTCTCTCAAAGTCCGCTGTTAGAGATATGACATCGCCCGGGCAAACACCCGAAAGCGCGTCGTCATAGGCGTATAAACGCGTCTTCACGCCCGCAGTGTCCTCGATGCGGAGCTTCACGTCAAGGTATCCGCCGTAGTCCGTTTCCTGTGAAAAATCGAGGGCGACGGCATCCACTGACAGAGTCTTGCCGTCAAGCTCCAAAGCAGGGACAACAAAGATCCGCTCATAGCCGTATCTCCACATAAGTCCCGCCGCCACTCCGGCAAACAGAACCGTCACAAGCATGAATCGTCTCCCAAAGATAAGCGAGAAGATAAGCGAGAGTGCAAAAAGTCCCAACACGCAAACCGCAGCCGGAAGCGGCAGCATCTCCTCCAGAAGAAGCAGTGAGAGAAGCACGGACCCGCCAAAGGAAAAGGAAAAAAGAGCAATTATTCCCACCTCGTCACCTCCGGCCAGTGCTCAGCTGCCGAGCCTCTCCCGGACGTTCCGGAACACCCGCTCAGCCTCAGGGGCGTTAAGCTCTATAAGCTTCTCCGCCTCACTCTGAAGCTCCGCGGCAGCTTCTCTGTCGCGCATTGAACCTGCGTTTATGAAGACATTCAGGCTGGCGCCCATCAGAGCGGCCCTTGCCAGCGCGGCGCTCACCCCGACATCCGATATTGCCATTGCGCTCCCCTTCTCCGCAAGCTCCGCGCACAGCCCTATAACCCTCCCGCAAAGCCGCATTATGGCAAGAGGCGGTTCACAGGCGGCCACCAGCGCAGGTTCCATCAGTCTGTCCCTGGCAGGGTCGTCCTTTGGAATCCTGTACGCTTCCGCCAGAGGCGCAAAGGCCTCCGCATCCGCGTCCACCAGCGCCAGGAGCGACGAACGGCATTCCTCGGCCTCAGCTCCAAGCCGCTTTATATCCTCCTCAAAAGCTGCGTATCGCCTTTTTCCGCGGGTGAGCGCACAGACCATCCCGGACAGCGACGCTGCAAGCGCTCCCGCGAGCGCCGACGCTCCCCCGCCTCCCGGAGTCGGAGCGGATGAGGCAAGCTCCAGTGTAAACTTCTCCAGGCTTATCTCACTCATATCTCATATACCTCCGTCGTACGGTGCAATCCGGATGTTTAAAAGAGTCCGGACACCCGCCCGTCATCATCCACATCTATCTTTTCCGCTGCCGGGACCTTCGGCAGTCCAGGCATTGTCATCACATCGCCAGTCAGTGCGACGATGAATCCCGCCCCGGCTGCCGGCTTCAGATTTCTGACTGTGATTCTGAAGCCCTCAGGTGCGCCGAGAAGCTTCGGATCATCAGAGAAGCTGTACTGGGTCTTGGCCATGCAGATGGGCAGCTTTGAGAGACCAAGCTTCTCAAGCCTGGCAAGCTGCTTCTTTGCCGCAGCCGTGAGCTCCACGCCGTCGGCGTGGTACACTCTCCTGGCGATTGCATTCAGCTTGTCAACCACCGGCGCGTCCAGATCGTAGGCATACCGGAAATTGCCCGGTGTCTCACAAAGACGTATGACCTCCCCTGCAAGCGCCTCGCCTCCGGCACCTCCCTTTGACCAGACCTCGCTCAGCGCCACGTTTACACCGAGATCCCGACAGGCGCTCTCCACAAGCTCCAGCTCCGCCTCGGTATCCGTCGGAAAGCGATTAACCGCCACTACAGCCGGCAGACCATAGACATTCAGTATATTGTCCACATGTCTCAGAAGGTTCGGAAGGCCGGCCTTAAGCGCCTCTAGATTTTCCTCGCCAAGCCTCCGCTTGTCAGCGCCGCCGTGCAGCTTCAGCGCCCGGACAGTCGCGACCACCACCACAGCGTCAGGGCGCAGCTTCGCTGACCGGCACATTATGTCCATGAACTTTTCCGCTCCCAGGTCTGCGCCGAAGCCAGCCTCAGTCACCGTGTAATCCGACAGCTTCAGCGCCATGCGCGTCGCTACGACGCTGTTGCAGCCGTGGGCGATATTTGCGAACGGCCCGCCGTGGACAAATGCCGGCGTATGTTCCAACGTCTGCACCAGGTTAGGCTTGATGGCATCTTTAAGCAGCGCAGCCATGGCTCCGGCCGCTTTAAGATCGCCAGCTGTGACCGGCTCACCGCCAGTCGTATAGGCAACAATCATGGATGAGAGGCGTCTCTTAAGATCCGCTATGCTCTCCGCAAGGCAGAACACCGCCATCACTTCACTGGCCACCGTAATATCATAGCCATCCTCCCGGGGCACACCGTTCACCCGGCCCCCCAGGCCGTCGACAACGTTTCTCAGCTGTCTGTCATTCATATCCACGCATCTGCGCCAGGTGACAGAGCGCGGGTCTATACCCAGCTCGTTGCCCTGATATATGTGGTTGTCCAGCATCGCAGCGAGGAGATTGTTCGCCGCGCCAATTGCGTGGAAATCCCCGGTGAAGTGAAGGTTTATATCCTCCATCGGCACCACCTGCGCGTAGCCTCCGCCGGCCGCTCCTCCCTTCACGCCGAAGACCGGCCCCAGGGACGGCTCTCTCAGCGCGATCACCGTCCTCTTTCCCAGCCTTCTGAGAGCATCGCCCAGGCCGACGGTCGTCGTTGTCTTTCCCTCCCCTGCGGGTGTCGGCGTTATGGCCGTGACGAGGACAAGCTTTCCGTCAGGCTCATAAGCCCTGTCCCTTAAAAGGTCAAGACTTACCTTGGCCTTCGTATTTCCATACTGTTCAAGATACCTGTCGTCAATGCCTGCTTCCCCGGCGACCTCGCGTATTGGGGAAAGTTCACATGCCTGCGCTATTTCAATGTCACTTTTATACTCCATTGTCGCACTCCCCTTCCTTATCACAGGTTATTATAATCGAGCCGGAGCGAACATTCAACCTTTTCTTTAATCTGAACTCAGTTTTCAGCTGCCGGCATTTACACGATTTTGCACAAAACGCGAGGAGCTTCCCTGTGAAGCTCCTCCGCGGTCTTCCGATATCGTCATTTTAGCAAGCTCTGAAGCTCAGAGCCCCAGTACCATCTTCGCTATCTGGAAATAAATCAGCAGCGACAGCGCGTCCACTATGGTGGTTATAAACGGGCTCGCCATGACTGCCGGATCGAAGCCCAGCTTCTTTGCCAGAAGCGGCATGACGCACCCGACAAGCTTTGCGCAGACGACGGTAAATGTGAGCGACAGAGCCACCACCAGGGCAACATAGGCATTTACACCCTCGTTGCCGAGAAGAATCATATCAACAAGCTCCACCTTAAGGAAGCTCACCGCGCCCAGGGACACCGCACACAGCAGCGCCACCCGCAGCTCCTTCCAGAGGACCTTGAAAACATCCTTCAGCTCCAGATCCCCCACCGACAGCGCGCGTATGATCGTCACAGAGGACTGGCTCCCCGAGTTTCCGCCGGTATCCATCAGCATCGGGATAAATGCTGTCAGAGCAACCCACTTGGCAAGGGCGCTCTCAAAGTGGGAAATGATCATCCCTGTAAATGTGGCTGACAGCATCAGCGCCATGAGCCACGGGATACGCGATTTCCAGATCTCAAACGGAGTCATCTTCAGGTACGGCTTGTCCGACGGTGTAATCGAGGCCATCTTCGCGATATCCTCTGTGGCCTCCTCCTGCAGGACGTCGATAGCGTCGTCGACCGTGACGATCCCCACGAGCCTGTTCTCCTTGTCCACCACAGGCAGCGCGGCCAGGTCGTACTTGCTGAATACGGCCGCAACCTCCTCCTGATCGTCGGTAGTGGTCACCGAGATGATGTCCGTGCCCATCATATCAGACACAAGCTCGTCCTCATCCGCCAACAGCAGCGTCTTCAGCGTGAGGTATCCCAAGAGCCTTCTGTTATTGTCCGTGATGTAGCAGGTGTATATTGTCTCCTTATCGACGCCTGTCCTGCGGATGCGCTTTATCGCGTCCTCAGCGGTCATGTCGGGCCGGAGGCTCATATACTCGGTCGTCATGATGCTTCCGGCGGAGTCCTCGGGGTAGTTGAGGATCTCATTTATCATGGTGCGCTTGTCCGGATCAGCCTGACGGAGGATGCGCTTCACCACGTTGGCCGGCATCTCCTCAACTATATCGGCGGCGTCATCCACAAAGAGATCGTCCACTACCTCCTTAAGCTCAGCGTCCGAGAAGCCCCTTATAAGCAGCTCCTGCTCATCGCTGTCCATCTCCACAAACGTCTCCGCTGCAAGTCCCTTTGGAAGCAGACGGAAAAGCAGCGGGATTTTTGACTCATCCGCGTCCTCCAGCAGCGCGGCTATGTCCGCCGGCTGCATAGTCACGAAAATATCACGCAGTGTCGCAAATTTCTTGCTCTCGACCAACGCCTCAAGTGTCGCCGAGAGCAGAGTCTCCTTCTCCGGCATGGCTCTGTCCTCCTTCTACAAGTGGTTTTCCAAGTCAGGGCACAGGCCGGCAGAACGTTCAGGCGTCGCAAATGGACGCCCGCCGTTCTCGGCCAGCCGCTGTACCGCCAGTACTGCCTGCGTCCACTCTGCTCCACCTCCCATTTTGAAAGAGTCTTACCTTGTAACAGTCTGATAATAGCTCATCCGTCCCGGCCTGTCAAGACAAAATTGGCCGGGATATCCAAGCTTCATCTATCTGCGGATATCGTAGCTCATGTTCATCAGCGCACGGATGCTGTCGGCGTCGTCGGTGATATTCCCGTCGCCGTGGATGGTGTGCTTTATGGCGGAGCTTGCCACGGCGAAGTTCAGAATGTCGTCAGGCTGGTAATTCATCATCATGGCGTAAATAAGTCCGCTGGCAAAGGCGTCCCCTCCGCCGACGCGGTCAAGTATGTTGAAAGTAAAAAGCTTGCTCTCGTACGTCTCGCCGCCATACCACATGTACGCCTTAAGGCTGTTCTCGCTGCCGGAGTGGGCGTAGCGCACATGGCGGGCAATGCATTTTATGTTCGGATAGCGGGAAATAAAGGACCTGAAGACCTTGTCCTGCTGGCGGAAATCCGGCTGGAGAGGCAGCCCGTCCTTCACGTCGCCCTTCTCATGGTCGGCTTCATCCTTCCAGAGGTGATAGGGCTCTATGCCCATGAGCACATCCACATACGGCAGACACTGTGTGCAGAAG
>CAYPMJ010000055.1:0-12614 GCA_964411785.1 uncultured Oscillospiraceae bacterium | reverse complement strand
TCATGGATACCGGCCTTGGCCGGGAGGGATATAGCATCATAGGTCAGGGCAAAATAGACGCGATACTCTCAGCTAAAAGTACGGATCGTCGGGAGATATTTGAGGAAGCAGCCGGTATTTCCCGCTACCGTCACCGGAAGGAGGAGGCGGAGCGGAAGCTGGAACACGCGGAGGACGATCTTCTGCGCATCGGGGACAAAATATCCGAGCTTGAGCTGCAGGTGGAGCCTCTGCGGAAGCAGTCTGAGACGGCAAAACGTTACCTTGTTCTCCGGGACGAGCTGCGTGGACTTGAAATATCCCTATGGCTCAAGGACCTTGAGGAGATAACTGCGCGAACAGAGAAGCTGCAACGAGATCAGATTTCTGCAAATGCAGGAGTGGAGCGAGCGAGGGAAGAGCTTGAGAAGCTTTACAGCGCTGGAGATAGCCTGTCCCAGCGCATGCAGGAAAAGGATGTGGAAACCGAGGCAGCAAGGGAGCTTGCCACGAAAACAGAACTGCAAATAACCGAGACAGAGTCAGCAGCAGAGGTGATCAAGGCAAATCTGGAGCACAGACGGGAAAATATCCAGCGTGTCAACGACGAGCTTCGCCGGAAGGATGGCCAGAGCGCCGGGATAGAGGGACAGATAAAAGATCACGAGCACCGCCTGTCCCAGATAGAGCAGGAGAGGATCGAAGTTGAGAGTGAATATCAGGCTCTCAGGGAGCGTGCTGACAATCTTATAAAGAGCGAAGGATGCGCGGAATCATCTCTGGCGGAACTGACGCGCAAGCTGTCGGATTTAACTGAAAGACTGGCCGCGCAGCGGTCAGCGGGTTCCTCGGCTGCAGCGGCCCTTGAGGAGATAACAGCCAGGGATACGGCTCTGGCTCACGAGCTCGGCGACGGAACGGATAGCCTCAGTAAGATGGAGGATAGCCTCAGGGAGAGCGAAAAGGCCCTGTCCGCGGCCAATGAGCGGACAGAGGAGCTGAGGAACGTCGTCAGGGGTTATGAGCTTCGCATGGAAAGACAGAAGCACACGGCAGAGGAGACGGCCGCAGAGAGAACCAGGGTGCAGATGGAGCTTGGCGCGGTACACTCCAGACGACAGCTCCTGCATGATATGGAGCGGGAATATGAGGGGTATTCCAAGGCTGTGAAAACCGTTATGAAGGAAGCGGAGCGCGGGACATTGCAAGGTGTCCGCGGCCCGGCTGGGGAGCTTTTGAAGTCGCCCGCCAGATATGCGTTTGCAGTTGAAACCGCAATGGGAGCTGCGATGCAGAATATTATTGTGGAGTCGGAGAGCGTTGGGAAGACCGCAATTAATTTATTGAAACGTCAGAACGCGGGCCGTGTGACACTGCTGCCAATGTCGGTGATCCGGGGAAATCGCCTCAGTGAGAATGGTTTGCAGGGGGAGGAGGGCTTTGAGGGGCTTGCCTGTGACCTGGTCACCTATGATGAACAATACCGGGACATATATATGTCGTTGCTGGGACGGACAGCTGTAGTGGAAGGACTGGACAGTGCAATAAGGATAGCAAAGAAATACGGACACAGGTTTCGCATAGTTACGCTTGATGGACAGGTTCTTAACGCCGGCGGCAGTATGACAGGCGGAAGCGCCTCAAGGGGAACGGGGATTCTTTCACGGGCAAACGAGCTGAAGGAGCTGACAGTGCGGGAGACGAAGCTGGAGGCGGAGCTGAATGATGCGGGAAAACGTCAGCAGGAGGCCGCCAGATCCCTTGCAGCAGCCGAGTACGACGTGAAGAACGCGATGGAGGATCTCCGTGCTGCCAGCGAGGAAGAGGTAAAGCTCCAGGCGGAAAATGGCCATCGCAGGGCGTTGAGGGATTCACTGACAGAGCGGCTTGAGCAGCTGCGCGTGGAGAGTGCACAGACGGGAATGCGGCGGATTCAGGCCGAGAAAAGACGCGAGGAGGCGGAGAGAGCCGTCAGCGAACTTGAGGTTCAGGTCCGGGAGACATCCGAGGCTGTGGATCAGCAGACCGGTGACAGAGGACGCCTCCAGGAGCTCAGACAATCAATTCTGGAGGAGGAGACAGTCCTTCGGGAGAGAAGCGCCTCTTTGGATGCGGAGAGCTCGACTCAGCGCAGCGCCGTGGAGGAGCTTGTGAAGCTTCAGCAGGAGCTGTCAGGTGACAGAGAAGGGGAGAAACGAACCCTTCAGGAGCTGAGGGAGTGTTGTGAGACGCTGACAAAGGAGATTGAGGAGAAAAAACGCGTTGCAGACGATCTGAGGGAGAGCCTGAAAGCCCACAAAGAGCGCATTTCCACTCTCCTGGAATCCAGAATGGCCATGGAAGCAGAACGGAACAGAAGCAGCAGGGCTGCTCAGGATAAGAACAGGGAGCTTCTGGAGCTGGAGCGTGAATCAGGGCGAGTGGAGCAGCGTCTGCAGGCGGCTCAAATGGATGAAAAACAGATAATAGACAGGCTGTGGGACAACTATGAGCTGTCCAGATCTGCGGCTATGGAGCAGTGTCGTGCGCTTCCAAACGTTCCCGCTGCCAAGCGCCGTACAGGAGAGCTGAAGAAGGAGATGTCCTCCCTTGGAACACCGAACCTTGGCGCGATAGAGGAATTTGAGCGGGTGAATACTCGTTATACCTATCTGACCGGGCAGCGGGATGACATAGAAAAGTCTAAGAAGGAACTTTGCGTCCTTATCGGTGATATCACAAAACAAATGGAGGGTATTTTTCAGGTTGAGTTCAACCGCATAGGGGAAAGCTTCAAACAGGTTTTTCTGGAGCTTTTCGAAGGCGGAAAGGCGTCTGTTGAACTGGAGGATCCGTCATCCCCGCTTGATAGCGGCATTGAGATACGCGTCCAGCCGCCGGGAAAGGCAGTGAAGACGCTCACGCTGCTGTCCGGCGGTGAGAAGGCGTTTGTGGCGATAGCCCTGTACTACGCTATTCTCAGAATCCGTCCCACGCCATTTGTGGTGATGGATGAGATAGAGGCTGCGCTGGACGAGGCTAATGTGATAAAGGCTTCTGAGTATATGCGAAAGCTCGCAGATAAGACGCAGTTCCTTGTGATTACTCACAGGCGCGGCACTATGGAAGAGGCGGACGTGCTCTACGGCGTGACGATGCAGGAGCGCGGTGTCTCCCGTGTTCTCTCCCTGGATTTAGAGGAGGCGGAGAGAGCATTGGGTGAGGAGAAATACAATAAGGAGCCGTAAATTTCACTGCCAGGGTGCGGGAAAGGGAGAAAAATGGGATTATTAGATAAGATCAGGGCGGGGCTGACAAAAACAAAGCAGGCGCTGTCGGAACGACTCGGCGGAACGATTGACTCATTTGAGTATGGTGACGATGAGGAGTTTTTCGATGCACTGGAGGAGACGCTTATCCTCTCAGATGTAGGGGCGGAAGCTTCGATGCGGGCAGTTGAGGAGCTTCGTCAGGCTGTGCGGGAGAGGAACCTCAGAGACCCGGCTGAGGTCAGGGGAGCGCTCCGGGAGATATTAGTGCGCATGCTTGGCAGGTCAGGGCACATGATGCTTTACTCCAAGCCATCTGTTATCCTGGTAGTTGGTGTCAATGGAGTTGGAAAGACAACCACTATAGGAAAGCTTTCCGCTTTGCTGAAAAGCGAGGGCAAGAGAGTGCTGCTGGCGGCTGGGGATACTTTCCGCGCTGCGGCAGCGGAGCAGCTTGGCATATGGGCTGAGCGGTCGGGAGCGGATTTCGTCCGTCATGAGGAGGGATCGGACCCGGCTGCTGTGGTATTTGACAGCATAAGCGCGGCAAAGGCCAGAGGAACCGATGTCATTATAGTGGACACCGCTGGAAGACTTCATAATAAGTCGAACCTCATGAACGAGCTTAATAAGATAAGTCGTGTGATTGACCGGGAGCTGCCGGATGTGGACCGGGAGACGCTGTTGGTTCTGGACGCAACTACCGGACAGAATGGACTGATTCAGGCGGAGGAGTTTAAAAAATTTACAGGTCTTACAGGTATTGTCCTCACAAAGCTGGATGGTACGGCGAAGGGCGGTATTGTTTTTGCAATTGCGGAGAAGCTTCGCGTGCCGGTTAGATTTGTCGGTGTGGGAGAGAAGATAGATGATCTCGTCCCATTTGACGCGGAGACATTTGTGGAGGAGCTTCTGGGATGATGAAGCTGGTCTTCGCTACAAATAATCAGGATAAGCTCAGAGAGGCTCGGGAGATACTGTCCGGAACCGCTGTGCGGATTATCTCCCAGAGTGAGGCCGGATGCCGGGTGGAGGTCAATGAGACGGGAGAGACATTCCGTGAGAATGCCAGGTTGAAGGCGGAGGCAGTGCTGAGGGCAACGGGGCTTCCGGCTGTGGCGGATGACTCCGGATTGGAGATAACAGCGCTTGGAAATCGCCCGGGAATTTTTTCAGCGCGTTACGGAGGAACGGAACTTTCCTATGAGAAAAAATGTCAGAAGCTTGTAGATGAGCTTGACGGGCAGGAGGACCGGAGCGCCAGGTTCGTGTGCAGTGTAGTATGCCTCTTCCCCAACGGGGATGAACTGGACGCCGAGGGGGTGCTGGAGGGCACGATAGGTTCAGAGGCGGAGGGGACCGGGGGCTTTGGGTACGATCCGATATTTGTCCCGGAGGGAAGCGGACACTCCATCGCGTGTTATACGGAAGAAGAGAAGAACGCGGTTTCGCATCGGGGAAAGGCTTTTCGGGAAATAACAGAGAAACTTGAAAAATATATGGAAAAACAGGAGAAGAAGGAGTAGAATAACAGATGTTGACAAGCAAGGCACGAGCCTCCCTGAAAAGTGCCGCATCGACCCTTGACCCGATCCTGATGGTTGGGAAGGGCGGAGTAACGGAGAGCGTTGTGGAGGAGGCGCGGAATGCGCTGAGAACAAGGGAGCTTATCAAGGGCCGGGTTCTGGACACATCGCCGGTTTCTGCCAGAGAGGCGCTGGCGGAGCTGTCGGAGGCCGCGATGGCGGAGCCGGTTCAGGCGATTGGTTCGAAATTCGTTTTGTATAAGGAAAACCGGGATCTTCCGGAGGAAAAAAGAATAAAAATAGAGAAGTAGTGATAGTATTGAAGATAGGAATATTTGGTGGAACCTTCGATCCGCCCCATAAGGGGCATACGTCAGCGGCAGCGGCTGCACTGAGAACGCTGGAGTTGGACAAGCTGTTGGTCATCCCCGCGTTTCAGCCGCCTGGCAAGGCCCTTTCGGAGGACGGACCCACGCCGGAGGAGCGCCTTTCCATGACGCGAACGGCAATGCAGAGTCTGCAAAAGCTGCGTGTGTCGGATCTGGAGCTCAGACGTGGAGGCACAAGCTACACGGTTGATACGGTGAACGAGCTGGCGGAGCGGTATCGGGGTTCAACGCTGTATCTTCTTATGGGAATAGATCAGCTGCGATGCGTTGAGCAGTGGAAGGATTACACAGATATTCTGAACAAGGTCACTATAGCAGTGTGTACCCGGCGCGAGGAGGATGGACGTGAATTAAGAAGACTCTCGGAAGATATTTCCCGCCTTCATGGGACGCGTGTTCAGTTTATAGAACATGAGGAGGTTCCTATCTCCTCTACAGATCTGCGTGCGATGCTCCCGCAAAGGAGAGGGCGGGAGTATCTGGATGAGCAGGTGTACTCCGAGATTATCAGGCGCAGGTATTATGGGGCGAGACCTGACTTTGTCTGGCTGCGGGAGAAAGCATACGCAATGCTGAATCCGGCGCGGGTGGCTCATGTGATGGGCTGTGAGAAAGTTGCGGCGGCGCTCGCCCGCCGATGGGGTGCGGACGAGGATAAAGCCAGAGAGGCTGCGATCCTCCATGATATCACAAAGAAGGAAAATCTTAAGACGCAGCTTCAGCTGTGCAGGAAATATGAGATTGTGCCTGACGAGATGGAGCAGACAGAGGGAAAGCTCCTGCACGCAAAGACGGGCGCTGCCATCGCCAAGCACGAATTCGGGTGTGATGATGGAGTCTGTAATGCTATCTGCTGGCATACGACCGGCAGGGAGAATATGACGCTGTTGGACAAAGTGATCTACATGGCCGACTACATCGAACCCAATCGGGAATTTGAAGGTGTAGACGCGCTGCGGGATGCCGCTTTTGAGAATATAGACAAGGCCCTCCTGATGGGTTTCCAGATGAGCGTGGATGATATGAACAGCCGGGGCGTAACGCTCCATCCGCGTACAATAGGGGCGTTGCAGTGGATAAAAAAAGAGATGAGGGATAAAGAAAACCGATGAAGATGTTCGGCAGCAGTAAGAGCTCGCATCATACGGGGACAAATTCCGCTTCAAAAAACGGGAAGAGCGAAAAAAAGAAAAAGGGCGGAAGGGCCGAAAAGGGAGGGGAGACGCCCGGCAGGACCAAGAGGGTGGTTCTCATTGTACTTGCGGTTGTCATGTCTCTGGTAGCGGTTTTGACAGCAGCGGCAGCGATATTCTGGTTTACACAGGTGAAACCGCCGGACGTAACGCAGGAAAAAGGGGCAGGTCACGGGACAAATCTTGACGAGGGAGCGGCGGATCCGGCCATTGTTGATCCGTCCGTTGACCCGGCAGGGGGCCATCAGGGCACTGGTTCGGGCGACGGTGAAGAGGATCAGGGCGAGGGTGCACCGGCACGCGAGGGAGACAAGTATACGTTTCTTGCTGTGGGGATGGACGATGGGAACGGCAATACGGATACCATCATGGTGGCCACCTTTGATACGAAAAACTATAGTCTCAATGTGGTGAGCATTCCGAGGGATACGCTTGTGAACGTATCATGGAGTGTAAAGAAGGCAAATTCGCTCTATTCGCACGGCGGAATAGAGACGTTGAAATCCGGGATAGCGGACATTATAGGGTTTGTACCGGATTTTTACGGGATATTGGAGCTGGACGCGTTTGTCAAGCTGATAGACGCAATAGGCGGCGTATATTTTGACGTTCCGCAGGATATGGTTTATGACGACAATTACCAGGACCTTCACATAAATATAAAGAAGGGGCCTCAGACGCTCAGCGGAGAGGATACCATGAAGGTGTGGCGGTACCGTTACAGCTATGGAGAGGGCGATATCAAGCGGATAGAGGTACAGCATGATCTGCTTATGGCAGTGGCTGAACAGGTATTGGAGAAAAAAGATTCCATACCGATAACGACTCTGGCGGAGATAATAGTTGACGATGCGGAGACAGATCTGGAGCTGGGCGAAGCGATCTGGTTCATAAAGGAGCTTCTGAAAATGGATCTCGAGAACATACAGATAATGACCATACCCGCCAACTATTTCGATAACAAGACCTATCCGATTATTCTGGCAGATGAGTGGCTGACCATGCTGAACACCTATTTCAATCCATTTAACGAGGATATGGTGGAGGAGGACCTGAGCATATTGGCATACAGCTCCAGCGGATATGCATATTCAACAGACGGGTACTATGCGAGCGACAGCTGCAAAAAGATACCAACCAGGAGCTGAGATGGGGAGGATTTCAGAAACTGAAGTGGTGCGCGGCAGCATTGAAAAGGACTACGCAGGGGGACACCTTGCGGTCAGGGCGCTGAACACCGATGAAAAGGGCGTCGCAATTAAAGACGTCTCTATGAAAAAGAGAGGAGAAAAGTCCATGTTAACACCCTATGAGATGGTTGAGGAGGCCGTGAAGGTCCTGGACGCGAAGAAAGCGGAGAACATCAAGGTTCTTGAGACGCGGGATGTGACGGTGCTTGCAGACTATTTTATAATTTGTACGGCTGGCTCCACCACCCATATCAAGACACTTGCAGATGAGACAGAGAAGAGGCTCAAGGAGCTTGGGGAGCCTCCGATCAGAACAGAGGGCTACCGGGCAGGGGGATGGGTGCTTGTGGACTTCGGATGCGTTGTGATACACATTTTCACTGATGAGACGCGGAGGTTTTACAACCTGGAGCACCTGTGGTCTGACGCAGCCCAGACGGATATCAGCGCACTTCTGACAAAATAACAGGAGACACGAAGAGTATGAAGTATGAATTTTCGCGCATAGAGAAAAAGTGGCAGGAGAGATGGGAGGAGGAACATCCTTTTGCTGCGGAGACCGGTTCAGAGAAACCAAAGTTTTATGGTTTAATAGAGTTTCCGTATCCATCAGGCGAGGGGCTCCATGTAGGTCATCCAAGACCGTATACCGCTATGGATATAATATGCCGCAAGAAGCGCATGGAGGGGTACAATGTCCTCTTCCCGATAGGCTTCGACGCCTTCGGTCTGCCAACGGAGAACTATGCGATAAAAAACAAAATACACCCTGCTGAGGTAACAAAACGTAATATTGCACATTTTACGGAGCAGCTCAAGATGCTGGGATACTCCTTTGACTGGGATCGAGTGGTGAATACGGCAGACCCGGACTACTACAAATGGACGCAATGGATTTTTATCCAGATGTACAAGAATGGATTGGCGTATAAGGCGAAGATGCCGGTGAACTGGTGCACGTCGTGCAAGTGCGTCCTGGCGAACGAAGAGGTTGTGAATGGCGTCTGCGAGAGGTGTGGAAGTGAGGTAGTACGTCGGGACAAGAGCCAGTGGATGTTGAAAATAACAGCATACGCGCAGAGGCTCCTTGATGACCTGGATGATGTGGACTATATTGAGCGTGTAAAAATCCAGCAGCGCAACTGGATTGGCCGCAGTGTAGGAGCGGAGGTTGATTTTGACACGACCGAGGGAGATAAGCTCCGCATATTTACGACTCGGCCGGATACTCTCTTTGGAGCGACATATATGGTGCTTTCACCGGAACACGCCATTTTGAAGAAATGGGCGGGCAAGCTTGAAAATCTGGCGGAAGTAGAGGCGTACCAGCAGGCTGCTGCACGCAAGTCCGATTTCGAGCGGACTGAGATGGTGAAGGATAAAACCGGAGTTGAGCTGCGCGGCATCAAGGCAGTAAATCCCGTTACAGGCAGAGAGATACCCATATTCATCTCAGATTATGTACTGGCGACCTATGGAACGGGGGCGATCATGGCAGTGCCGGCCCACGATGACCGGGACTGGGATTTTGCCAGGAAGTATAACCTCCCGATTATCGAGGTAGTAAAGGGCGGAAATGTAGAAGAAGCTGCATTTACCGACTGTGAGACAGGAATAATGGTCAATTCGGGCTTCCTTGATGGCATGAGCGTGGAGAGAGCGAAGAAAGAGATCACCCGCTGGCTGACAGAGAGAGGCCTTGGCGAGGAGAAGGTGAACTACAAGCTCCGGGACTGGGTTTTTTCACGCCAACGCTACTGGGGTGAGCCGATTCCGATGGTCTGGTGCGAAAAGTGTGGTTGGGTGCCGCTGCGGGAGAGCGACCTTCCGCTTCGTCTGCCGGAGGTGGATAACTATGAGCCCACTGATACCGGGGAGTCCCCTCTGTCAGCCATGACAGACTGGATCAATACCACCTGTCCATGTTGTGGAGGTCCGGCGAGGCGTGAGACGGATACGATGCCGCAGTGGGCCGGTTCCAGCTGGTATTTTCTGCGGTATATGGATCCTCACAATGATGATACACTTGCAAGCAGAGAGGCGCTGGATTACTGGTCGCCGGTGGATTGGTATAACGGCGGCATGGAGCATACCACGCTTCACCTGCTGTACAGCCGATTCTGGCATAAATTTCTCTATGACATCGGGGTGGTTCCTACCAAGGAGCCGTATCAGAAGCGGACGAGCCATGGAATGATTCTGGGGCTGAACCCGCATAACTACGATAATCTCCCTGATGAGGAGCGGGAGAAGCTGTTGGGCGAGTGCGGCAGCGAGGCAGCTGCCAGAAAGTGCCTCACAGAGAAGTATGGGGAGATGGCCTCACATCCCATAGTGAAGATGTCCAAGTCTTTAGGGAATGTGTTGAACCCGGATGACGTAGTGAAGACGTATGGAGCGGACACACTGCGCACATATGTCATGTTTTTAGGTGACTTTGAGAAGTCCGCACCATGGCAGGAGAAGTCCGTAAAGGGCTGTAAGCGTTTTCTGGACCGGGTATGGAATCTGTGCGAACAGAAGCTTGAGGGAGATGACAGCCTGTCCGAGGCCAATGAGGCCCAGGTTCACAGGACCATTAAGAAGGTAACTGAGGACATAGACGGTATGAAATTCAATACTGCCATAGCTGCGCTGATGGGTCTTGTGAACACATTTTATGAGAACGCACCATCGAGGGGTGATGTGAAGGTGCTGTTGGCGCTGCTTTCGCCGATAGCTCCGCATATTACCGAGGAGCTGTGGGAGATACAGGGTTTTGAAGGGCGCGCGACCTCCTGCCCATGGCCGAAGTATGACGAGAGCAAGATGGTCGAGAGCCTGAAGGAAATAGCTGTGCAGGTCAACGGGAGGTTCCGTTGTACTGTTGTGGTTCCGGCGGATGCCGACGAGGAAACGATTCTGAGCAAGGTCAGGGAAGCTGAAAAGATCAGGCGTGCGATGGAGGGCATGGTAGTTGTGAAGACTATTGTGGTGAAGGGCAAGCTGGTAAACCTGATTTTGCGTCAGGAAAAATGAACAGAAAATAATGTATGAGAAAATGTATTGACATTTTGACATGAGCAAATTATAATGAGTGTGCTGATTAGACAAAACGAGTCGGCGCCTCTTATCTGGATAAGGGGTATTCGCTTGCGATGCAGTGTCGTGCACAAGTCGGAGGGGGGGGAAACAGATGTCAGAAGTCCATGTCAAGGAAAATGAGTCGCTTGACAGTGCGCTGAAGAGGTTTAAGCGCAACTGTGCGAAAGCGGGCGTTCTCTCCGACCTGAGGAAGAAGGAGTATTACCAGAGTCCCAGCGTCAAGCGCCGCAAGAAATCAGAAGCGGCCCGCAAGAACAAAAACAAGCGCTACTATTAAGGTAAAGAGGAGTTCAATCCGGTCATTATGTGGCCGGATTGAACTCTATCGGCAGAGTTTTCACAGAATATAGCAAGTACGGAAAAATGACTCTTGTAAAGGTAAAGCAAATCTATGGAGAGGGTGAAAAAATGTCGGAGAAATATCAGATTGTGAGAAAGCAGAATCTTACTGCCGATATAGGCCGCATCTGGGTCTACGCACCGCTTATCGCACGAAAGGCGAAAGCGGGACAGTTTGTTATTCTGCGTGCAGCTGAGGATGGAGAACGTATTCCGCTTACTATCTCCAGCTGTGAAGGAGACAATGTGGCTGTTGTCTATCAGAAAATCGGTGATTCTACAATGACATTGGACGAGCTTGGCGAGGGAGAGTGCCTGACGGATTTTGTCGGTCCTCTGGGTGTCCCAACAGAGCTCAACGGGTGCAGAAAGGCCGCGGTGGTTGGCGGAGGACTTGGATGCGCCATAGCCCTTCCTGTGGCAAAGGCCCTCCGTGATATGGGAACAGAGGTGGATCTCATAGGCGGATTCAAGACAAAGAGCATCGTTATTCTGGAGGACGAGATGCGGGATGCATGCACCAACCTGTACATATGTACTGATGACGGGAGCTACGGCTACAGCGGATTTACGACTGGCAAGCTTGAGGAGCTCATTGCGGGCGGAGCGGGGTATGACAAAGTATTCGCCATTGGCCCGCTTGTCATGATGAAATTTGTCTGCCGCATCACAAAGAAGTATGGCATACCCACTACTGTCAGTATGAATCCCATTATGATAGACGGAACTGGGATGTGCGGCTGCTGCCGTGTGACGGTAGGCGGAGAGGTGAAATTTGCCTGTGTAGACGGTCCGGACTTTGACGGTCACCTTGTTGATTTTGATGAGACTATTGCCAGGTCTTCAACCTATAAGGAGTTTGAGGACCAGCGCCGCAGGGATCACAAGTGCAGATTGGAGGGTATGGCAAATGGCTGACATGTCACTTGAAAAGACGAAAATGACAGAACAGGCCCCGGAGGTACGCAGCACGAACTTCCTGGAGGTGGCTCAGGGGTACACTGCTGAGGAAGCGGAACACGAGTCACACAGATGCCTCGGCTGTAAAAACCCGCGCTGTGTGGAAGGATGCCCGGTGGGTGTACCAATCCCGCAGTTTATAGGAAAGCTCCAGGAGGGGGACGTGGAAGGAGCCTACAAGGTACTTTCCAGCGCGAACGCCCTGCCGGCCGTCTGCGGACGTGTGTGTCCACAGGAGAACCAGTGCGAGGGAAAATGTGTAAGGGGCATCAAGGGAGAGCCGGTGGGCATTGGCCGTCTGGAGAGGTTTGTGGCCGACTGGGCGCTGGAGCATGCGGTTTCCAGTACAGAGACAGCACCCGCGAATGGGAAGCGCGTGGCTGTTATCGGCTCAGGGCCAGCCGGCCTGACCTGCGCAGGAGAGCTGGCGAAAAAGGGCTATAGCGTTACAATCTTCGAGGCGTTCCATGTGGCTGGCGGAGTGCTGTCCTATGGCATACCTGAGTTCCGTCTGCCCAAGGCTATCGTACATAAGGAGATCGACAACCTGAAGGCTCTGGGCGTAAAGGTAATGACCAACATGGTTATCGGCAAGGTCCTCTCTGTTGACGAGATCTTTGAGATGGGCTTTGACGCTGTGTTCATCGGTTCCGGCGCTGGCCTTCCCAGCTTCATGGGCATCGAGGGTGAGGCTCTGATCGGCGTT
>CAYPMJ010000054.1:0-12627 GCA_964411785.1 uncultured Oscillospiraceae bacterium | reverse complement strand
GAACATTTCAAGCTTTTTGAAAATCCCATTGGCTGCTACAGCCGTGTCGCTGTAGGTCGCATAAAGGCCGTTCGTAATCATGATGGTGACGCTGACAAGAAAGCTGCTGACTGCGGACGGGAGACCGGTCGCCACTATTCTGCCGAGCCTCTTTGCGCCGCGGATGGCATTGCGTGGTGAGAAGGAAAGAACCGATTTATTCCGCAGACGGAAGAAGACCACCGCGCAGTAGATCATGGCTGCCATGTTTGAAACCATCGTTGCGATTGCTGCACCGGCAACCTCATTTCCCTCCGGAAGAATGACGAACATGAAAAGCGGGTCAAGCACGATATTCAGAACACCGCCCATCCCAACTCCGAAGCCGGCCTGTTTCGCATATCCGGCGTTTCGTAAAAGATGTGACATCGCCATGCACATGGTCGCGGGAATTCCGCCAATCACGATAGCAAACAGCGTGTAGGACTCAGCGTAATCAATTGTGTTCTCCGTTGCGCCCACCAGACTCAGCAGCGGCTTTCTCAGGACAAAGCACAGCAGGGCATACACTCCCGAGATGATAATCGTGCCATACATACTGACTGCACATGCTTCCTTCGCGCCCTTCTCGTTTTTCTGCCCCAGTAACTGGGACATAAGGCTTCCTCCGCCGATCCCGAACAGATTCGCCCATGCGGTCAGCAGAAAGAACAGAACGCTTGCCACGGATACGGCGGCAACCTTGAGCTTGTCATCCGTCTGTCCCACAAAAAAAGTATCGGCCAGATTGTAGATCATGGTGATAAGTTGGCTGATAATTGTTGGTATTGCCAGCTTTGCAAGAGCTTTGCGCACCGGCATTTTTTCGAATATTTCAGTGCTATTATTCATATATTGTATATTCCTTCCCTGCACGGATTGCGTGCAAAAATTCGATTATAACGCAAATCGCAAGCGAAGTATCGCTTGCGAACTTTATCATATCACCTATACCGCCGACTGTCAATATAGTGTCAGAACTTTAACATGGCGTTCACAATATGGTCATAAACGGCAGCTGCGACAAAGGCCGGCAGATGTCATGAACACCAGCCGGCCTTAAAACATGGTCATCTATTCATTTATTTGGTGCAGGCAGTGCAGCAGTCAGTGCCTGTCCGCTCAATGCATCCGCTGTCCATGCTGTCATTCTCCCTTTTCTGCCCTCATTCTCTCATAGAGCTCTGTGCATGACATATGATTTTCAGAATTTGTCAGCAGAACAACACCGCGGTCGGAAGGCGGACAGACGCACTCGTGCTGCCAGCGCCAGTACTCAGGTCCGTCACCCAGTGCGCGCAGTGCAGCCATGAGGCCGTCGATGATGCAGGCTGTGAATTTTGTGTCAGTAAGGCATTCGTTGGCATAGAAGCCCTGCCATTTTCCATGTTCACGATCGCGCATCGCCCTGTCTGCACTAAGAAAGCTCTCCCGCGCCCGCCCCGCCATGTAAAAGGCGTCCCGGTATCTGCCCTCCAGCGCAAGGAGCATGGCTCTCACTGCCCTTGCCGATCCGCTGTAGTCATCCAGCAAAAGCCGCGCCTGGAGCATGACAGTATCAAGAAACAGGCAGGCCGCCCTTGACGGAAGGGCCGGCAGAATCTCTTCACACTGGCGAACGTGCGCACCGAAGCGGCTCCCGGCATCTTCAAAAACATCCAGGAAATATGCAAGCTGCCCTGAAAAGCTGTCTGAGTCACAGGCCCACTGAAGCTCGGCGCAGGGGGCCTCTCTGTCTCGATGAAACTGCGTAATCAGATTTCTGACCGTATAGTTTGGATATTGATCCCCGCCGCGCTGATCGTCCTCCGGACCGAATGCGGGTGCGCAGCTCCAGAACGACCTCTGACATTCATAGAGCTCTGCCGCATTCTGTGGATCGTAATATTCCGAAAAATAATCTGTTCCAAACTGCCCCGGATCAGCTGTCCCGTTTTTCCATATCTCCGCTATGAAGCTCAGCATGTAAACGTGTGGCTTCACGTTGGAGCAGTTGATAATCCACATATCCCCGCCGTTGGCGTTCAGAACCTTCGTCAGTTCCCTGGCAACAGCCTCAGGGGGAGTGGGCAGGAGAGTAATATGGCTAGCCGCCTGAAGGTCATAGAAGGAGACGTGGTAATATATGCCATGGCGTCCGGGACTTCCATCAGGAACCGACGGAATCCTCGGATCATGGTTTCCCTGCCTTCTTGACACCATCCTTCCATATCCGTTGTCGGCCCAGATCCGTATTACGTCCTCCGGCAGTACAAGGTATCCGCCACGGTAAAGCTCCATAACCTCCCCATACAGGTTTGTACAGCACAGAGCCCCCGGGGCCAGCGATCTGACAATATCATACTGCTTCAGGATAAGACTGCTCATCAGCTCCCCGCGCTTTTCCGGCGTATCATATGTGCTGTCATTCTCCCAGAACGGCATATCCCCCTGCCCACGAAAGCCAATACTGAAGATGGTCGGTGTGTCCTTCTGCTCCTCCACAGCATCCCGCCAAAGGCCCTCGAAATAATCCGGATAAAGCCGATAGGAGGCCTTGAGCTCAGGGTAAGCGCGGGCAAACATCTCCGCACCCAGCGGCTCAGCGTGGTGGTGGGTGATAATAAGTCCATAGGAGGCGGCAAGCGCCCGATACCTGTGGGCGTTGTGGTCTGTGCCGGGTATGACGAGATTGCCCCCCAGCCGCAAAAGCGCCTCAAAAGCCATGCGCCACGGCTCAGCATGGTCACCGTCCACACTCCAGGCATTGAGAAGCACCTCATCATTGATGAACCAGCCTCGGAACCGAACAGCAAACGGGGCCGATGTGAAGTGAAAATTCTCCGGAACATCCGCAAACGGCATTTGTTCAAAATGCTGGTCGTTCCAGAACCACAGGTCTGTAACCCCCAGAAAACGGCGGCTTATTTCAAGAAGCCCATAAATAAGGCCCAGTGTGTCCCCGGCGGACACCGTCAGCTTATCCCCAATGGCTGTCAGGGTAAATTGCTCCGGCGGACTCTCCCTCATCAGTAATACTACGCTCCCGCCAGGTTCCTCCGAAATAAGCATTCTGTCCATGTCCCGGCGGAGAATGCGGATGGCGTTATCCACCGCGGGGATTGATACTGCGGAGATAATCTTCGAGCTTCCTGTGAGCTTCAACATCTATCCCTCCAATACAGGCTTCCGCCGCACTTTTAAGATGACTTCTCCCCCTGCCTCTTTCCCTGCCTCTTTCATTCCGGCTCTTTCGCCTCATCTTTTTTTGATCAAACCAGGCCCCATAAACACAAGCTTGAGGCAGCCGTGTGATTTTTAAACCATCCGGCATGGGAATATCAATCCCGCTTTGCCGGAATACACGCAATGGCGGATCCGCCTCTGCCGGAACCGCCATTGCATCTGAGTCCAAGGAAGCTTAAGACAAAGCTCCATCAGCGCTTTGAAAAGCACTCCCGCTAAGCGCAGCTCTCAGGCCTTGAAAGCCTTCTGCATCCCAGGGTCTTCAAGCCTTTCTGCGATAAGCCTTTTCCAAATCGCTCCTTTGCACCGTCGTCAGCCTTTCAATTTTACTTTCCAATCAGCCGCCCAGTGCCGTCATCCTCTGCGCAAACCGCATGACCCACTTCGTACTAGCCAAATAGCCCTCCATAGTCTCATCATACCATGTGGAGTAAGTGCTGTTCCTCAGATCCGAGTTTGATATGAGGTCCGCGTAATTTCCATCATTGCTGATGTAATACATCCATATATACCCGATGGTCTCATCATAGATAATATCAGACACCTCTCCCGCCTCGCGGCTGGAGTCGAAGAGCCACTCAGTCATAGAATCAGGCAGAGTCGACTTACCGCACTCTGACAGCTCCCCGCCGTATGTCACAATGCCGGCGTTGGCCGTGTAGAGCGCCGCGAAAGCATCATAGCCCTGCTCGCCCGCCTCATAGTCATCGTATATGAGCTGTAAGACCTCCTTCGCGGCACTGTCCGCAGCCTCCACCGCCGCGGCATAGTCCTCATCGCTCTGGTCCTCCTCCTGCGTCACATCCTCCGGAGTGACGTACATGAAGTAAAAGCTCACAGCGTCATAGTCGTTCGTGTCACGGTCCACAAAGTACAGCACATAGTACCCCTTGCTGCCCGTGCTGTCCTCCGAGCCGACGGAGATATATGTCGTGTCGCCGTTTTTACGCTCGCTGTCCAGCAGCCACTCGCTGAGGTCATCCGACAGGTTCGTCCCCTGGACGCTGTGAAGAGTACTATCGTCATCCTGGTACGTCGAGCTGTCATCTATGCTGCGGACAACCTCAGCAAACGCCTCCTCGCTGTCTGCTTCCGCCACAAAGGCCTTTGCTATCTCCTCCGCCGCAGCCATTGCATCGTCGTAGCTGACTGTCTCGTCCTCCTCCGTGTCCGGATCGTCCTCAACAGTCACAGCCTGGATAAAATAGCTGCGATAGGTCAGCACATCGTACTCGTCCTTATGCTCTGCGTAATAGTCCTTCAAATCGCTCTCCGTAAAATCATAGGACTCCGTCAGATGCACCGCATAGTTCTGCGCCAGCGTCATCCGCTCAACATTTCTCCGGTATATCTTCTCTGTCATGCCCTTGCCGTACACATAGCGCAGGTACGACTCAAGGTCATTGAAATATCCGCTTGTATCACTCTCAGCCGACGTCCTGAGGCTCTCTATATCGCTGTCTATCTCAGCTATCTGCTCATCCGTCAGGGTGAAGCCGTCCTTCTCTGCCGCCTGGCAATGCATCGTGACAGACCGCATCATCTCCAGGGCCTGCGACTTGAAATAATCGCCCCATGTCGCATAATCACCGGAGCCTGAATAAGCCTGTTCCCTCAGCGCCTCATAGCTTGAGGGCATGGGCATGAACAGCGAGGCGTAATCTCCATACGACTCCTCCAGCTCCTCGTACTGAGCATAGTAATTGCTGTATGCGCTGTAATAGTAGTAATTAAAATCAGCCACGGTATACTTAACGCCGTTGATATTCACAGCTGTCACGTGTGAATAGAACAGGTTGGAGCTGAAAACAATCACAAAGATGATCATCGCGACTACCGCTGCTACCACGGCTATGACCTTGGCGCGGTACTTCTTTCTCTCCTGCTCCTCACGCTGCCGCTCCGCCGACCGGCGTTCTCTCTTTTCATTTGAAGCGCTCATCTGTGTATCATTCCTTTTTTCTTCTTTCCTGGCCCTTGGGACACCGCTCCCGGAAGCCGGACCTGGCCCGTACCCCGGAGCTGTCCACAAAGCCGGTACAGAACAGTATTATAGCTGAAATTGCTGCGCCTTGCAAGTATATTTATCAGAATCTACGCAATAATTCGCGTATTAAACCTTACTGCATCTTTTTTCGTTGATTTGCTGAAAAGGCTGGACAAAGCCTTCCTGATACTGTAATATATATAGAAGTTCTTCAGAAAAGTGGAGGTATCTTATGAGCAAAGCTGACAGCATCTTTATCTCCAACTGCCGCGATATCCTCTCCAACGGCATATGGGACACCGACCTGCCCGTCCGACCCCACTGGGAGGACGGAGAACCTGCCCACACTATCAAAAAGTTCGGTATTGTCAATCGGTATGACCTGTCGAAGGAATTTCCCATCATGACGCTCCGGCGGACCTTCTGGCGGAGCGCTGTGGACGAGATACTCTGGATATGGCAGAAGAAGTCCAACAACATAAAGGACCTGCACAGCCATATATGGGACAGCTGGGCCGACGAGAACGGCTCAATCGGAAAAGCATACGGGTATCAGCTCGGGAAAAAATACCAGTTCCCTGAGGGGGAATTCGACCAGGTCGATAAGGTCCTGTACGATCTGAAGCACAACCCCGCAAGCCGGAGAATCCTCACCAGTATCTATAACTTCGAGGATCTGCACGAGATGCATCTGTATCCCTGCGCCTACAGCATGACCTTCAACGTCAGCGCAGGACGCCTCAACGCCATCCTCAATCAGCGCTCGCAGGACATGCTCGCCGCCTCCAACTGGAACGTGGTCCAGTATGCGGTGCTTGTCCACATGCTGGCGCAGGTGTCGGGGCTCCAGCCGGGCGAGCTGGTTCACGTAATAGCCGACGCGCACATTTACGACCGCCACGTCTCCATCGTCAAGAATCTTCTGCAAAATGAGCCAAAGCCGGCTCCTGAATTCGTCATGGACAAGTCCGTCACAGATTTCTATGCATTTACAAGGGACAGCTTCTCCTTAAAGGGCTATGAGTACCATGAGTTTCACGAGAAGATCCCCATCGCCATATGAGGCCGCGCCATGGAGCTTATTGTTGCGGTTGACTCAAACTGGGGTATCGGTTTCGGAGGCACTCAGACCCTCGTCATTCCTGATGACCGCAGGCGCTTCAGAGAGCTTACAGGCAAGAGTACGATCATCGTGGGCCGCAGGACACTCCTCGACTTTCCCGGCGGAAAGCCCCTCAAGGGGCGGCGGAATCTGGTCATGACGAGGGACGCAGACTTTCGTATCGACGGAGCCGAGGCCGTCCACAGCGTCCAGGAGGCGCTGAGCTTCATTGCGCCCGGGGAGCGGGTGTTCGTCGTCGGCGGGGAGAGCGTATATAGAGAGTTTCTCCCCTTTTGCAGCAGGGCGTATGTCACCCGCATAGAGGCAGCGCCCCCGGCCGACGCCTTCTTCCCCGACCTTGATTCTCTTAAGGACTGGCGTCTTGCGGAGATTGGCGACAGGCTGCTTTATAATGACATCGGGTTTCGATTTTCCGTATATGAGCGGGTAGGGCTGTGACGCTCTACCCGCTTTTTAAGCTTCCCGGCAAAAACCAGGTGAGGCTCTATATGTCCATTGCTTGCCAGAGGGCCTCATCTTTCAGCGTATGAAATTTGTCCGCTCTCTGGGAGTCTCCTGCGCCGGCATTGCTATTCCGGCATTTTTCCCGGCCTCTATGCACTTTATAAGCCACGCCATGTTCCGGCCAAGGGTACGCATTATCTGTAGTCCCTCCAGGTCCTGCATGACCTCCTCGGGGCTGCTGCCGTGGACCATGTTCCAGTACTGTGAGGGAACGACGGGCATCCCGGTGATAAGAAAATACTGGTTCAGCCGCTCAAGCGCGGCGGTCGTCCCCGCGCGCCTTGCGGATACCAGGGCAGCGGCCGGCTTGCCGCGCATCTGATCTCCGGACGAGTAAAAGAGGCGATCCATGAATGCGCATGCCGCGGCTCCCGCGGAGCTATAGTGGACGGGAGCACCGATGATAAAGCCGTCGCAGCTCTTCATCATTTCAGCCGCCTCGTTCACCTTATCGTCATAGACGCATCTCCCAAGCTTCCTGCACGCCAAGCACGCCCTGCAGCCCGGTATTTCTCCCTTTCCAAGCCACAGATAGCCGCTCTCCACGCCCTCCTCATGAAGGGTCCTCTCCACCTCCCTGACAGCGGCGTCGGTGCAGCCGTGCTCATGGGGGCTCCCATTGACAAGCAATACTCTCATCTCGCCGACTCCTCAAATGCCTTTCCCACATCCTTAAGAAGCTCGCTTATCTCCAGATGCTGAGGGCAGGCGCTCTCGCACGAGCGGCACTGGATACAGTCGCCCGGCATTCCGCCCTTCTCCTTCAGCGCTGCGTACTCCTCACGGGCATTGGAGCGCAGATGGAACCGGCGGCCCCTCATCTCAGTGTTATAAAGGGCGAAAAGCTCCGGTATAGGAATGCCCATAGGACACCCGGCTGTGCAATATCGGCACGCCGTGCAGGGGACCGTGACAGAGCTCCTGATAATGTCCAGAACCCTGTTTAAAAGCTCCGCCTCAGCGGTTGAGAGGGGCCTGAACTCTGACATGAAGCCGGTGTTATCCTCAAGCTGCTCTATTGAGGACATTCCGGAGAGAACCATGAAGACGTTCTCCTGGCTTGCCGCAAAACGGATTGCCCAGGACGCGCTGGATGCCTCCGGTTCCGCCTCACGCAAAAGCGCCTCGGCCTCCCCAGGCAGATTCGCAAGCGCTCCCCCCTTGACCGGCTCCATGACAACAATGGACTTGCCATGGCGGACGGCCACCTCGTGACACCTGGCTGACTGGACATTGTCGCTGTCCCAGTCAAGGTAGTTCAGCTGGAGCTGGACAAAGTCAACCTCCGGATGGTCTGTCAGCACCCTGTCCAGCATCTGCGCGTCATCGTGGAAGGAAAAGCCCAGCTTTACTATCTTGCCCTCCTCACGCAGACGGCTTGCGTAACCGAAGCTGTCAAAGCGCTGCACCGTGTCATACACTCTTCGGTTTATATTATGCATGAGATAGTAGTCGAAATACTCAACGCCGCATTTCCTTCGCTGTTCATCGAATATACGCTCCTGATCCCCGGGCTCCTTCAGCATCATTGTGGGCAGCTTTGTGGCCACCGTAAAGCTGTCCCGCGGGTGGCGCTTCACCAGCGCCTCACGCAGCGCAATCTCGCTCTGATTGTTGTGATACATGTATGCGGTGTCAAAATAGGTGAATCCCCTGTCCAGGAACGTATCCACCATCCTCTCCACCTGCTTCATATCAATCCTTGCTTCGTCACCCTTCTCCTCCAAGGGCAGCCGCATCATGCCAAAGCCTAATTTCTTCATTTGATTCTCTCCTCCATGTTTCGCATTGCATCCAGGTCCTTCATCTTTCCTTCCGGTATACAGTGGTATCCGCCTTCCATATTATAACTCCCTTAACGAAGAATTGCAACTTCTCTTTTTGCTGCAGATGGCGCAGATGACACACACGGCTCGTATTACAGGAAAATTCTCCTCTCCTTAATTTTTTTCTTACATTTGGAGCTGAAATTTGCTATAATATGAGTTAAGAGGTGGAAATTGCATCTTTTTTGCACCTGTACGTTTTCGAGGGAGGAAAACAATGATGTTTCAGGAAGGACAGCTTATCGTCTACAGCGGCGAAGGTGTGTGCAGGGTGGACTCTGTGGGGGCGGCCTCGTTCTCTGGTGCGAGCCAGGACAGGGACTATTATACCCTCAGTCCGCTGTACCGGACCGGCCGTATTTTTACGCCCACTGATTCCCGCGTTTTCATGCGGCCTGTAATCTCGCGCGAGGAGGCGATAGATCTGGTCCGTCAGATACCGGGGGTCAAGGCCGAGGCTTTCGACTGCCGCAACCTTCGGTTCCTTACTGAGCATTACCAGGAGACTCTCCGCGCTCACGACTGCATCAGTCTCGTGAAGCTGATTAAGGATATATATTTAAAGCGCCAGAACGCCACTGCCAAGGGCAAGAAGCTGGGGCAGATCGACGAGCGCTTCATGAAGCGGGCTGAGGATATGCTCTACGGGGAGCTTGCCGTGGCTCTGGATATCCCAAGAGACAACGTGAGGTCCTACATCGCAGACGCCATTGAGAAGCTTGAGGCCGGTGAGGAATGGGCCGGCTGAGCTTGTCCGGCCGATAAATAAGTCTGCCTGTTATTTCCCCACACTTAAAGGGCGTGACCAGATATGGTCACGCCCTTTAGGATTTTAAGATTCAGATTAAAATTCAGATAACATCATGCCGCCGATATACGGCTCCGTCCAGCGTCTTCCAGGAAAACGCGGAGTCCTCAAGCATCATGTAGCCGCGCGGGGAATTCTCCTTCGGGATGGACACGGACCCCGGGTTCATATACAAAATGCCGTCACGCTCCTCACAGGCCGGCACGTGGGTGTGCCCATAAAGCAGCACATCGCCTTTTGCAAGCGGCGGCGGTGAGTCCGGGTTGAAGCGGTGTCCGTGGGTGGCGTACACTGCAAGACCTGCAAGCAGAATTATGCAGTAGTCCGCCATGATGGGAAAAGGAAGAACCATCTGGTCAACCTCAGTGTCGCAGTTTCCCCGCACTGCAAGGATGCGCTCCTTTATGCCGGAAAGCTGGGCAATCACGGCCTTTGGATCATAGCCCTCAGGCAGATCGTTTCTCGGGCCGTGATACAGAATATCGCCCAACAGCAGCAGCCTGTCCGGTTCCTCACGGCCAAACGCCTCCAGCAGTCCTCCGCACCAGAGCGACGAGCCGTGAATATCCGACGCCACCATAACCCTCATAATAATCTTCGAAATCCCTCACATATACTTGCTGATCAATGAGTCAATCACGGGAATATGGATCGTGGACTGTCTCAGAGACTTGACACAGAGGAGAAGCAGCAGAACCTTCTCGCAGATATTCACCAGGCTCACTATCGCCGTAACAGTCCGGCTGAGCCAGGCAACAGTGACGTTCTCCTCGAAGATGTTTGCCACATCGTCCACGAAGTTTATGAGATTGGGGATAAGCGTAATGACGGAGACAAGAACGGCAAAGGATGCGATTGTCACCACAACCTTCACTACCGTCCTGCGCAGCCACTCGTTCTCCTCAAACTTGAGCACATAGACTGCCACCAGAATCGGCAGAATGTACCCCCACACGTCCCCCGCAGCCAGTGCCAGGAAGTAGGCGACAGCGCCCATCATTCCAACTGAAATCCCGATTTTAGTTTTTTGCATTGATTCTCCCTCGTTTCTTTGAATGAAATAAAATGTATGTATATGTGAACGGCAAAATGGCCGCCGTATCACATACAAGCCGCATCACAGCCTCTGCCCGCACTCAGTGCAGAATGCCGAATAGGACGGTATGGTAGCGCCGCAGTGCGGGCATTTCTTTGTCCCCTGTGACGCGCTCTCCCCCTGCTGAGGCGCCTTCACGGACTGCACGTGCGCTGCCTGGTTAGCTATGTAAGGTCCCGGCTGCTCGACCGGCCTTGGCTGTGCAGTTCCCCTCACCCGATCTCCGGTCATCGGTATTTCCTCAAACCTCTGCGGCTCTGCCTGGCGCTGCGGCTCCACAGGGCGCTGCGGCTCCACGGGGCGCTGAGGCTCCACGGGACGCTGGGGCTCCGCAGGACGCTGCGGCTCTGCAGGGCGCTGGGGCTCTGCCGGCCTTTGCTGCTTTGGCTGCTCTGCCGGGCCTGACGGCTGATCCTGCGCTGCGCCACCGCCCAGGGCCGCTCCCAGAGGCCTTCCGCAGAGCGTACAAAACGCGCTCTCCTTCATGACAAGCGCCCCGCATGCGGGACATTTTACCCTGTCCACGCGCGCCGCCGCCTGTCCGCACACGGCACAGAACGCTGCCCCCTCCGGCACATACGCTCCGCAGCGTTCGCACGACCTTGTGCCCTGAATTCGATCAAGCTGTAAACGGTACCCGCGGATACGGGCCTTCGACTCATGGATCATGTCCAAAAGCGCCGCGCAGTCGCCCTCGGCCTTCCCCCCATGCTCTGCCACTGTCCGTCTGCCTATCTGAGCGTAGGCGCTGTCAATTTCCTTTTCCTCACTCTCTATGAGTGCGCCAAGCCTTGCCGCCTCCGAAAGCTCCACCGCCCTCTGCACGGCCTTCGCCGAGGCCTCTGTTGTCTCCTTGCCAAAAGAATCAAGGTCCATTATATAAGTCCCTCCTCCGCAAAAGAACATCACTGGCAGCGCCCTGTTTTACAAGACGCCTTTAATGACCCGATTATATCACAGTGCTCTTAAAAACGCAAGCTCTTTTGCGCAGACCAAGGACCCATTCATACGCTGCATTGTGCGTTTAATAGACCGTGTCTCCTACACTCTCATGGGGTTTTACCGGGATAACATCGTCCAGCCTTTGACACCTTACGGTAACGCGGGTTTTGCCGCCCAGGGTGCAGGTTACGAGGGTGAGCTCATAGCAGCTTTCTGTGAGCTTACTTATCTCGGCAGGCTGGAGCGTCTCAATCTCCGCAACCTCATATGTCAAAGTCACTCCGTCCATGTCGGTGAAGGAGACGAGATCCCCGGCCTTCAGATTTTTAAGCGTCCCGAAGTGCCTTGTGTAATTGTGGGCGCAGATTACAAGATCATCCGTCTTCGTCGAGCCGGTGTAGCGGCAGGGCGCCATCTTAAGCCTAGTGTAGTCCCACTCGCTCATAATCGGAAGCTCAAGCTCCAGCACCGGTATGGAGAGGTACCCTATATACCCGTAGCCGTCGATTTCGGTCACCGTCATCTCGCCGCTCTCACTCTCCTGCTCCGGAAAATCATCAGCCTCACAAGCCTCATCGGGGAGCGCAGCAGATTCCTGAACCTCAATCTTATCCTCAGCCTCATCCGCCTTCTCCGCGGCCTCTATAACCAAAGGCAGGATAGACCCGACGCTCTCGCCCGCCCTTTTATCCTCAGCCCTGTTATAAAGAAGCAGGGACAGTGACGCTGCCAGCAGCACTGCCCCCATAACAAGTGAAATCAGTCCAATTATCTTACGCATCATCCCGCCTCTTAAGGTACAAAAGCGCCCAACCTACAGCAAAGAGCACAAGTCCGCACCCCGCCATCACCGGCACAGGCCACCACAGCTGCCCCGTCTGGGGGATCATGGGCACATCAGGCTCATCCGGCGTATCCGGCACATCAGGCTCATCCGGCGTGTCCGGTGTATCCGGCGTATCCGGGGTGTCCGGTGTATCCGGCTCATCCGGAGTATCCGGCTCATCCGGCGTGTCCGGGGTGTCCGGTGTATCAGGCTCATCCGGTGTGTCCGGCTCGTCGGGCTCGTCGGGCTCGTCGGGCTCGTCGGGCTCGTCG
>CAYPMJ010000053.1:0-12743 GCA_964411785.1 uncultured Oscillospiraceae bacterium | reverse complement strand
CTGAGTTCCGTCTGCCCAAGTCCATTGTGCAGAAGGAAGTTGCCAATCTGGAAAAGATGGGTGTAGACATTCAGCTCAACATGGTTATAGGCAAGGTTCTATCCATTGACGAGCTGTTTGAGATGGGCTATGAAGCAGTTTTTATTGGTTCCGGCGCCGGACTTCCACAGTTTATGAAGATACCGGGCGAGAGCCTTGTGGGTGTTTTTTCCGCCAATGAGTATCTGACCCGCATCAACCTGATGAAAGCGTATAAAGAAGACAACCCCACGCCGATTTTCCATGGTAAGAGGGTGGCTGTCCTTGGCGGCGGAAACGTGGCTATGGACGCTGCACGTTGTGCCAGACGTATGGGGGCGGAGGTTCACATAGTTTATCGTCGCGGAGAGGCGGAGTTACCGGCCAGACGCGAGGAAGTGCATCATGCCAAAGAAGAGGGCATAGTGTTTGACTTGCTGACAAATCCGCTGTGTATCGAAGGGGATGAGAAGGGTAGAGTCAGGTCCATGAAGCTCATTCGTATGGAGCTTGGTGAGCCGGACGCCTCGGGACGTCGTCGCCCGATACCTGTAGAGGGAAGCGAGTTTGAGATGGAGGTCGATACGGTAATTGTTGCGATCGGTACTTCCCCAAATCCGCTGATCCGCAGTACTACTCCGGGCCTTGACACCAACAGAAAGGGCTGTATTACAACCGCTGAGGATGGAGCGACTTCGAGGGATGGAGTGTTCGCAGGAGGGGATGCCTCTACTGGTGCTGCTACTGTCATACTCGCCATGGGTGCAGGGAAGACCGCCGCTGCTTCCATTGACCGATATCTTCAGAATAAATGACCATGCCGCACACGTCGCCGCCGGAAATTAAGCAAAAACCCATGGACAATTAAAGTATTTACTGTGAAAGCGAAGCTTTCACAGTAAATAAAACGCAAAGAGGCATTGCTTTCACCGCATAATGAGGCAATTTGGACTCAACGGGTGAATTTCAACCCCGCGGGGACTGCAAAGTAAAAGGACAAGCATTTAAGAAGGAACATATCAAAGATCAATCGAAGCTGTTGAAAGACCAGGCCTTGTCTGAAGGGCGTCAGAATGCCCATTGACGGAATTTTTCCGCCGTGCTTTGAAGGGCATCCATGAAGCGCATGCTGTGTATCTGCGGAAAATCGTCTATGTCAGACGAAAACCTATCCCGCGACCGGCCGTTTATCCAGTTATCAGACAAGGCCTGGCAGCTGTCTGCATTTTGTGGGAAAACTCCGCGGGTTTCCGCCCTTTACCCTTATAGGCTGCTCCAGGGAAATGCGGATTTTACTTGACTAACGCCTCTGGAGAAGGTACAATGCATGGTGGAAGTCTGAGGGAGGCAGGGTATGGGCGCGGGGTTTGATAACGTAAAATATTTAAAACTGCAGTCGGAGCATATTCAAAGGCGTATTGAGAAATTCGGGGGGAAGCTCTATCTGGAATTCGGGGGGAAGCTTTTTGACGACTACCACGCAGCCAGAGTTCTGCCAGGATTTCAGCCGGACAGCAAGCTGAAAATGCTCTCTACGCTTCAGGATCAGGTGGAAATAATCATTGTCATAAACGCGGGAGACATTGAAAAAAATAAGGTACGCGGAGATTATGGTATTACTTATGATCTGGATGTACTGAGGCTTATTGACGCGTTTCGCAGTTTCAAGCTGCTGGTAGGGAGCGTTGTAATCACGCAGTACGGAGGGCAGCCGGCAGCAACCTCTTTTCAGCGCAGACTTGAGACACTGGGGCTGAAGGTTTATCGTCATTATCCCATAGAGGGCTATCCTGGGGCGATTGACACCATTGTCAGCGATGATGGATATGGGATGAACGAGTATATCGAGACTACAAGACCTCTTGTAGTAGTCACTGCACCAGGCCCGGGGAGTGGTAAGATGGCGACCTGCCTGTCGCAGCTGTACCACGACAGGAAGAACGGAACAGCTGCGGGGTACGCGAAATATGAGACGTTTCCAATCTGGAATCTGCCGCTGAAACACCCGGTGAACCTTGCCTATGAGGCGGCAACAGCGGATCTGAATGACGTAAATATGATAGATCCATTTCATTTGGAGGCATATGGGGAGCTGGCGGTGAATTACAACAGGGATGTCGATATTTTCCCGGTACTGGCAGCACTTTTCGAGAGGCTCACTGGCGGCGAATGTCCATACAGATCCCCGACGGATATGGGAGTCAATATGGCGGGCTTTTGTATAGTAGATGATGAGGCCTGCCAGGAGGCATCAAGGCGTGAAATACTGCGCAGGTTTTTTGCGGCTGAGTGCGCCAGGACAAAGGGACTGTCCACGGGTGGGGAAGTGGATAAGCTCCGTATGATAATGAAGAGTGCGGGGATCTCGGAGGCCGACCCGCCATCCAGAGCCGCGGCGTTGCAGAAGGCGGCAGCAACAGGGGAGCCAGCCGCAGCCATAGAGCTTCCCGACGGGCGAGTGGTGACGGGGAAGACTTCAAAGCTGCTAGGGGCAACCTCCGCAATGTTGCTGGACGCGCTGAAAGCCCTGGGTGGCATAGATGATGAGATACGTCTTCTTGCTCCTGAGATAATTGAACCGGTCAGTGATTTGAAGGTCAATCACCTGGGCAATTTAAACCCGCGGCTGCACACAGACGAGGTACTTGTGGCGCTGTCCATCTGTGCCGCATCCAATCCATTGGCGGAGAGGGCCATGCAGCAGCTGGACAAGCTGCATGGGTGCGATGTTCACTCAACAGTGATTCTGTCCCAGGTGGACGAGACAATGCTGAAAAAACTTGGTGTCAACCTGAGCTGTGAACCGGTATATGAGACGAAGAAGCTTTACCACAAGTGAGAGAGATGTGAGAATATGGATATCACAGAACTGGAGACGGCGCTTCGTGGCGGCAAGCTTCCACAGTCGGCCATAGTGACGGGGGGCACTGCCGAGGAGCGGGAGGCAGCAGGGCGGCTTATCGCCCAGGCTGCTGTCTGCTCAGGGGATAAGCCACTGTGTTCCAAATGCCGTGACTGCCGGAAGGCTCTTGGTGGGATACATCCGGATATTTCCTTTTGGCAGAAGGAGCAGGATGCCCGGGATTTTACAGTAGAAAAAGTACGTACTGCCCGTGCCGCCGCGTTTGTGATACCGAATGAGGCATCGAGGTCGGTCCTGATTTTCAGAGATGCAAACACGATGAACGAAATGGCTCAGAATGCACTTCTCAAGGTACTGGAGGAGCCGCCGGAGCATGCGGTGCTGCTGCTTCTGGCGGAGGACACTGAGCGATTTCTGCCAACGGTACGTTCCCGATGTACGCTTGTTCGACTGACGGCCAGAGATGAAGGCGAATTGGAGAAAGTCAGTGAGACCGCAGAGAAGCTGTGCGGAGCGTACTTTGTCGATGACAGGCGCGCGCTTCTGGAGATTTGCGTTTCCCTGGAAAAGTGGTCCAGGCAGGAGCTTACGGACCTTGCGTTGAGCATAAGACGTCAGGCGGTGCGAAGAGCGTCATCTGTCGCGCCGGAGAGGTTTGAGCGGCTGGCGGACACGATGGAGGAGGTGGAGGGACTCCTCGCCGCAAATGTCAGTGCGGGACATGTCGCGGGGTTATTGCTGGCGGGTCTGGCAGCATCAGGCAACAGGACTGCCGGTAACGCTGAGATTGTGTGGGAATAGATGGAAATAAGAAAACAACTGCCGATCCTGGGGAACGTGCCTAGATGGCAACGGCATCTATAGAGGAGTAAGAAATTGACAGAAGTAATCAGTGTACAGTTTAAAACCAAGGGTAAGGTATACTACTTTGACCCCAATGGTATAGTGGCCCAGCCAGGGCAGTATGTTATCGTTGAGACGGCAAAAGGCCTGGAATATGCCGAGTGTACAGAGGGAAACCATCAGGTGGAGGACAGTTCTGTTCGCATTCCTCTGCGGCCTGTTGTGAGGCTTGCCACCAGTGCCGATACTGCAAGGGCGGAGGAAAACCACCGGCGGGAAAAAGAGGCGTTTGAGATATGCCGTCAGAAGATAGCTAAGCATGGACTGGATATGAAGCTTGTGGATGTGGAGTTTAATTTTGAGGGGAACAAGATACTGTTTTTCTTCACATCAGATGGGCGCGTAGATTTTCGTGAGCTGGTCAAGGATCTGGCATCTGTGTTCCGGACGCGCATAGAGCTGAGACAGATAGGAGTCCGGGATGAAGCACGTATGCTGGGGGGACTGGGGATCTGCGGGAAACCGTTTTGCTGTACGCAATTTTTAGAGGATTTCCAACCTGTATCTATCAAGATGGCGAAGACACAAGGCTTGTCGCTGAATCCAACCAAAATATCCGGTACCTGCGGGAGACTGATGTGCTGCTTGAAATATGAGCAGGACGCGTATGAGGAACTTGTGAAGAATGTGCCGAAGGTGGACGCATTTGTTGACACGCCTGACGGTAAAGGGTCCGTTGTGGATGTAAACCTGTTGAAGGGAACGGCCCGTGTTCGCCTGGATGATCTGAGTGAGCTCACCATACGCACATATCCGGCGTCTGAAATAACGGTAATAGGGGGTAAAGCCAAGCGTGCGGAGTATCTGGCGTTGAAAGCCGAGGGGAAGCTTACGGATACGCCAAAGCAGCCTCCAGCACCGCGGGAATCAGAATTTTTCGAAAGAGATGATCTGCTGCCTGAACCGGATTATGACTCCCAGGCAGAACCGCGGCCGGAGTCAGGCCGCAGGATAAAGCGTTCACACCAGAAGCAGGAGACGCGGAGAGACAGGGCTCAGGGACAGGGGCAGAGGTCGGACAGGCCACAGGAGCAGCGTCAGCAGCGCCCTGCAAAGCCACGTACCACCGCTCAGACCGTGGATAATTTACCGCAAAGAACCGGTGCGCCGAACCCGAAGAACCGTCGCCCGCGCACTGTGGGCCGCGCTGGTGGAAAGACCCAGTCCAGGGAGCAGGACACGAGACAAGGGAACGTGGAGAGACGGGAAGCACCTGAAAAAAATGGTGATTAGGAAGAGCGCCGCGAAGTGGGGATCATACCCACGCTTCGCGGCGTTTGCTTATGGGTCAGGTTGAGTAACCAGGTCCTTTTTGGCGGCGTGTTTTTCCCCACTGCTGTCCTCCACGACGACTGAGGCTTTGCGGTTGTATTCATCGCCGGTATCATCAGGGGGATCTTCCGTGCCGGTATCACCACTGCCGTCAGAATTGCCGGAATCATCCGTCTTACCAGGAGTTTTGAGCTTTCCTGAATTAGTTGACCCGGATGTAGTGTCCGGATCTTCAGAATCGTGTGTATTGTCCTGGCCATTGGAGCCATCCGTGGGGTCCGGATTATCTGTATTCTCAGGATCGTCCGGGTTATCTGGGGTAGCTGTATCGTCCGAGACATCGGGTTCATCTGATTCGTCCGGAATTTCCGAGTTATCCGGGCTTTCCGGGTCATCGGGGTCATCAGGGCTGCCAGGGACGCTCGGTTCGTCAGCGCCGTTCGGGTCGCCAGGGGCGTCCGGGTCGTCCGGGTCGTCAGGGTTGACCGGATCGTTCGGATAGTTCGGGTCGTCCGGATTATCCAGGTTATCGCCATTACCAGGGTCATCCGGGGTATCAGGGACATCCTGGTTGCCAGGGGTGTCAGGGTTATCCAAAATGCTTGGGTCATCTTCAAGGCCACCCAAAGGAATGGGACAAGCGGGGTAATCCTGGACGTCCCACCAGTATGTATTCTGAATCTGGCTGTCACAGAAAAAGATGTCCTCTTCACCATCCTCATGCTGGCCGGCGGCATATTGTGAGACATCCATATGAAAATATCCCTCTGGAAGCTTTACTATGTTCCACGCATGATTTACATTGCTTCGCTTTCCGCGTACTACTATACACTCTATCCCCAGCTCATCGCAGATAAGCTTCACCGCTATAGCATAGCCCTCTCCTACTGCTCGATGAAGCACGAGTGCGCCGTAGGCTGTAAATGAGTTATACCATCGACTGTAGCTTTCAGATTCATCCTGCTCCTGATCATATTGCACCTCTCTCGACAGATATTCACACACCTGTCTCAGGCATTCTTCATCGGTTGTGCCTGTCACCCGTGAGAGAAGCCGTCCCGCTGCGGCGGTCGTTTGTTCGCGCCTCTGATCCACTGTTGAGGCGGAGTAGGGGGAGGAGAGAGAGATGTCGAGTATACAGGCATCCCCATCCTCCGGATACCGTTCCACAGTACAGCCGGGGTAATACATGAAGCGAACCGGATCGTCATAATACACGCTGTCCACGGCCTCCATTACATCGTCAGCGTCCAGCGTCTCACCATCACACAGCAGCGTCAGCTGCTCAGTATTGTTCCGCATGGCTGTCTCTATGCGGGCCCGGAGTGATTCCTTGCTCTGCGTTTCAAGAATTGTGTCCGCATCAGTGCGCGGACGCTTATATACAACCGTCACCTCAGCTTCATAGAAGGACACAATCTGACTGAGACTGTGAGCAATATAGTACACCGTGTATGCGCCGAGCGGAGTATCGCTTGCTACAGTCAGGCACACTTCTGAGAGATCCCCTTCCACATCTCCGGTATACGCGTCAAACCGAACAATGCCGCGTTCCACACCGTCCTCAACAAAGGAACAGACCGCGTCGTAAAGCGCATCCCTGTTGGACACCGTAACAGTTACCAGCTGCTCCAGGTCCCAGGATACGCTGGATTCATGGGGAACGGAGGAAGAGTATTCGCCCTCAAGGACAGCAGAGCAGCCGGAGAGCGTCAGACTCAGTGCGCATACCAGCGCCAGCGCCCGCCTACGCATTGGATTCCCCGTCCAGAAGGTCCAGCTGCTGATCCTCCCTGTCCTCATCCCGGAGCGCTGCACCGGCAGACGGAATCGTGCGGACTTTGTATCTGGATACGTTTTTGATGTGTGTCCGTTCCAATGGCATAGCCCCTGTAACTACACGATCCCGCTTGGGTGTGAAGACTGCTACTCCCTGAGTGGTTTTTGTGGCTTTTGGCGCAAGCTGAGATGTGGAGAACACCAATGCCCGCCCATCAGAGCTGTATACAGCTACCTCTGCCTCCTCGTGGAGCGGGAGAACAGCTACTAATGGACTTTTATCGGAGTAGGCGCCACTGAGCTTTCTGCGGTTGGTCTTCGTCTCAAACCCGGAGAGCGACACACGGGCTGCCTTGCCGTTTTCAAATATGAAAAGTACACTCCCGGTGTAATCACCGGCCTGCATTACAAAAATCGCATTTTCACCTTCATCCATTTTCAATTCCGTCGGCAGATAAGCGCCAAGGGCCGAAGCTTTACTGTCGGGGAAGTCCGAGAGACGAGCTTTGTAACACTGATACCTGTCAGTGAAAATCAACAGCTGACTGTTATTTGTCGCCTCAAAACTGGTGAGAAGTCTGTCGCCCTCCTTGTATTTCTGCTCACTTGACATGCGAAGAGAAATCGGAGTAATCTTCTTCAAGTATCCGCCGCGGGAGAAGAACACTGTGACTGGATAATCTTCCATTTCAGGTTCCTCCTCGGGTACGCTGGTGTCAACGTCGTATACTATGACCGTTTTGCGCGGTTCGGAGTACTTTTTTATGACGTTCTGAAGCTCCGATTTTATGATTGTTTTGATGCGCTGCTTCTTTTGCAGTATATCCTCAAGATCCGCGATCTCAGCCTCCAGCTTCTCTATATCCTGCAGCCGTTTGAGGATATATTCACGGTTTATGTTCCGGAGCTTTATTTCCGCGACAAATTCTGCCTGAGTTTCATCTATGCCGAAGCCGATCATCAGGTTTGGTACTACTGCGGCTTCCTCCTCCGTTTCGCGGATTATCTTAATAGCTTTGTCAATGTCCAGAAGAATCTTGCCAAGGCCCTTCAGAAGGTGCAGCCGATCCTTCTTCTTTGACAGATCGCTGGAAACACGGCGCCGCACTGACTCCATCCGCCAGTCTGTCCACTCCGAAAGTATATCACGGACACCCATCACCCTGGGCGTTCCGGCTACCAGGATATTGAAATTACACGCGAAAGCGTCCTGCAGCGGCGTGGAGCGCATCAGACGGGCCATCAGCTTGTCCGGGTCTGCGCCCCGCTTTAAATCTATTGTCAGCTTTAAACCATTCAAATCTGTCTCGTCACGCATATCGGAAATCTCACGTACTTTTCCGGCTTTGACAAGTTCAGCCACCTTGTCCATTATGACTTCAACAGTAGTGGTGTATGGTATCTCATAAATTTCTATGAGATTTTCCTTCTGGTCATAGCGCCAGCGGGCGCGGAGCTTCAGGCTCCCACGGCCTGTCGCATAGGCTTCACGTATCGCGTCGCGTTCGTAGAGAAGCTCACCGCCTGTGGGAAAGTCAGGACCGTGCAGCGTGGCTGTTATGTCGCAGTTTGGGTCAGACAGAAACTCTATTTCAGTGCGGCATACTTCCTCCAGATTAAAGGAGCATATATTGGACGCCATACCGACAGCTATGCCCATATTAGCGGATACAAGTACGTTCGGGAAGCTGGTTGGCAGCAGAGTTGGTTCCTTCATGCTGCTGTCATAGTTGTCAACGAAATCTACAGTATCGCTGTCAATGTCCTTGAAAAGCTCCGTGCAGATGGGGGAGAGCTTTGCCTCCGTGTACCTGGAAGCGGCGTATGACATATCGCGTGAGTAGACCTTTCCGAAGTTGCCCTTTGAGTCCACAAACGGTGTAAGCAGCGCCTGATATCCACGCGACAGCCGTACCATCGTTTCATATATAGCTGCGTCCCCGTGGGGGTTCAGGCGCATGGTCTGTCCCACAATATTTGCGGATTTGGTCCGTGCACCAGTGAGAAGACCCATTTTATACATTGTATACAGCAGCTTCCTATGGGCAGGCTTAAAGCCGTCTATCTCCGGTATGGCGCGAGAGACGATCACGCTCATGGCATAGGGCATATAGTTCAGCTCCAGCGTGTCTACAATTGGCTGGTCCATGACCTCAGCGTGAAGCCCGACGACATTGGGGTTTACAACCTTTTCTCGCCCCTCCTGGGGATTTTTTTTCTTAGGCATTGGAAAAATCACCTTTCAGTCTGTGTCAGCAGCTTTGTCTGACAGTTTGTTGGAGCGGTATTTCCTGCCCTCGGGCGTGTCGGCAAGTCCACCGCGGCCTGTTTCACGGAGCGCAGCGGGAAGCAGCGATCCAACTGAAGCCATGGCATCTATTACCTGATCAGGGGGTATCCGGCTGCGTATCCCGGCAATAGCCATCTGAGCTGAGGAAACGGCATTCACCGCACCTACCACGTTTCGCTTGACGCATGGAACCTCCACAAGGCCCCCTACGGGATCGCACACCAGCCCAAGGAGAGCTTTCAGAGCCATTGCCGCAGCGTGAGCTGTAGCTTCCTTGGAGCCGCCCATAAGGTCACACAGCGCAGCCGCAGCCATGGCTGACGCGGAGCCTATCTCCGCCTGACAGCCCCCCTCGGCGCCTGAGATAGACGCCTTTGCAGCTATGACGCTGCCAAAACCAGCGGCTACATATAGTGCCTCGACAAGTCTCTCATCAGGAAGTCCCAACATTCGCTGTGCGGGCAGCAGCACGGCCGGAAGCACACCACAGGCACCGGCTGTGGGTGCGGCAGCTATGCGTTTCATACACGCATTGCACTCGCCCATCCTGAGTGCTCCCGCAATGACATCCGCAAGGAAAGCACCACACAGCGGCTTATGCTCCGCTGCGTATGAGGCCATGAGTCCGCCATCGCCGCCGGAAAGACCGCTGCGGGAACGGTCCTCTGCTTTATAAGAGCAGTCTGTCTCACGCATCACTCGCAGAACCTCACGCATTTTTCGCCAGGATGTCTCCTCAGTCATTCCTGTTTCACGGCAGTCCTCCGCCTGGACGGCTCGCCACAGCGGCAGTCCGTTTTCTTCGGCGAAGGAGATAAGCGCAGTGATAGAATCCAGTTCCGCCATTTTCATGCCTCCTCCGGGTTTAGACGCGTAACCTGATACACACCGCCTATTGCGCGAAGCTCCGTTACGAGCGCCTCTGGGATGGGCTGGTCACATTCGACAACCATTATCGCTCTGCCTCCCCGTGAATCGCGTTCAACCTGAAGTGTGGCTACGTTGAGTCCATAGAAAGCCAGAGCGGCGGTAACCCGGCTTATGTATCCGGGGCGGTCCATGTTCCGTACTACCAGAGTTGGCATAGCCCCAGCAAAATTTACCTTCATTCCGTCCAGGGAAAAGACCTGTATTCGTCCGCCTCCAGGGGAGGAGGCACCTACACTTACCCGCTCTCCGAAACTGCCGGTGAGCGACAGAAGCGCACTGTTTGGATGAACATTTTTGAGTTCACAGACACCAAAGGTGAATTGCAGCCCCGCTTTTTCCGCAAGAGCAAAGCTGTCGGGGATACGCAGATCATCCGGAGCGAGTCCAAGAAGACCTGCAACCAGTGCCTGATGTGTGCCATGTCCTGCACCGGTGGATGCGAAGGAGCCGTGAAGCAGGAGCTCGGCCTTGACAGGTTCTGTCCCCAGAAGACTCCTGGCGATAAGGCCAATACGGACAGCTCCTGCCGTATGAGAACTGGACGGTCCCACCATTATTGGACCCATGATATCAAAAATATTCATGTCTGCGCCTCCCAAACATCAAGAGATATCCGCCAGCTCCAAATATTTATACCCTTCCTTAGTTATGTGATCCTTACGTCCCTGAAGGTTATTTCCGAGAAGCATATCGAAAACCTGAGCCGTCTGCTCCGCCTCCGACGGGAGAACCTTTATGAGCCTCCTGGTGGCGGGGTTCATGGTGGTGAGCCACATCATGTCCGGATCATTCTCACCTAGTCCCTTGGAGCGGTTCACATTTATCTTTTTGTTTCCGAGCTTCGGGAGAATCTCTGCTTTCTCACGCTCAGAGTAAGCAAAATAAGTTTTATCCCCGCAGGTTATTTCGTACAGAGGGGATTCAGCAATGAACACACGCCCACCCTCAATGAGCTTCGGCGTGAGACGGTAGAGCATGGCCAGAATGAGTGTCCTTATCTGATATCCATCCTCGTCAGCATCGGTGCAGATGATGACCTTGTTCCAGCGGAGATTGTTTATATCAAATGCGGCGAGGTCGCTTTTTATTTTTGCCGGAACATCTACTCCACAACCAAGAACCTTCAAAAGATCTGTAATTATTTCACTTTTAAAAATGCGGCCAAAGTCAACCTTCAGACAATTTAATATTTTCCCACGCACCGGCATAATGCCCTGAAACTCCGCGTCACGGGAGAGCTTCACGCTTCCCATGGCTGAATCGCCCTCCACGATATACAGTTCCCGGCGGGTGACGTCCTTTGTTCGGCAGTCCACAAATTTCTGAACTCGATTTGCTATGTCAATATTACCTGAAAGCTTCTTCTTTATGCTTATGCGCGCCTTCTCAGCCTGCTCGCGGCTGCGTTTGTTCACAAGTATCTGTTCACATATACGGTCCGCTTCTGCTTTGTGCTCTATGAAATATATTTCCAGCTGTGAGCGGAAGAAATCCGTCATGGCTGTTTGAATGAAGCGGTTTGTGATAGACTTTTTTGTCTGATTTTCATAGCTTGTCTGGGTGGAGAAGCAGTTTGTGACGAGAATGAGACAATCCGACACGTCCTGAAAGGCTATCCTGGCTTCACTCTTCTGGTATTTGTTATTATTCTTAAGGTACGTGTCTACAGCTGAGACAAATGCACTCCGCGCGGCCTTATCCGGCGCACCCCCATGTTCCAGCCAGGAGGAATTATGATAATACTCGATGAGATTCACACGGTTAGAGAAGCAGAACGCCGCGGACAGTTTAACTTTATATTCAGGCTTGTCCTCACGGTCTCGGCCCCGCCGCTCTCCCTCTATGAAATAGGGCGCCGTAAGTGCGTCTTCGCCCGCTATCTCCGCCACATAGTCAAGAATGCCGTTTTTGTAGAGGTATTCCTTTTCTTCAAAGCTGCTGCCGTTCTGCTTTCTGAAAACAAAGCGGACTCCCGCGTTCACCACCGACTGCTTTTTCAGAACATCCTCAAAATATTCATCGGGAATGGCCGTGTCCGTGAAAACCTCCCGATCCGGCTTCCAGCGTATGACAGAACCGGTTCGTTTTGAAGTGGTCGGTTCACTCTTCAGACCGCCAATATTTTCACCGCGTTCAAAATGAAGACTGTATTTTTTACTGTCTCTCCAGACGGTGACATCCATATACTCAGAGGCATACTGCGTTGCGCACGCGCCAAGACCGTTGAGACCCAGGGAGTACTCATAGTCGCCCCCGGTGTCATTCTTATACTTGCCCCCTGCATAAAGCTCACAGAAGACCAGCTCCCAGTTGAAACGCTGTTCGGCTGCGTTCCAGTCCACCGGGCAGCCTCGGCCGTAGTCCTCTACCTCTATGGAGCCGTCATCGAAGCTTGTCAGCCGGATAACATCACCGTGACCTTCACGGGCTTCGTCAATGGAGTTTGAAAGTATCTCAAAAACGGAATGTTCGCACCCCTCAAGTCCGTCGGAGCCAAATATAACGCCCGGGCGCTTGCGTACCCGATCAGCTCCCTTAAGGGAGCTGATACTCTCATTTCCATAATCTGCCGGTTTTATCCCCTTTTTCATGACATTCCTCATATGATTGGGCGGAAAACCCAGTATTCTTTGAACCCCTAGTATAACGCAGTTTTTTGTTTTGCGCAAGAGAGTGTTTATAATTTGT
>CAYPMJ010000052.1:0-12813 GCA_964411785.1 uncultured Oscillospiraceae bacterium | reverse complement strand
CGGAGGACAGCTCCACGCCGTTCACCACAAGGTCATACTGGAATGCGGTGATTGACAGCGGATCAACTTCGCCCCTGTGAGCCTGCTCTAGGATCTCAAGGCCGCCGTTTGGCATGGAGAACGGGTTGTGGCAGAACTCAAGCTTTCCGGACTCCTCACCTATCTCGTACATCGGGAAATCCACTATCCAGCAAAACTCATATTTCTCCCGATCCATATACTCCGGGAACGCTGCGCCCACAGCCTTTATTGCAGCGCCTGCGGTCTTCAGCGCCGTCTCCCTCTTCCCTGCTGCCAGGAGCACAAGGCTACCGTTTTCAAGGCCGAGGCTTTCACGCAGCGCGTCCTTTCTCCCCTGGAGAAATTTTGCGACGCCACCTGCAAGCTCCCCGTTCTCATCAAGCCTCACCCAGTAAAGCCTGTTTCCGGTCTGGACCTCCACATCGGCTATGAGCCTGTCTATCTGTTTTCTGGTCCCGGCAAAGCCCGGCACCGCGACGGCCCTCACGTCCCCATCCTCAAAGGGCGCAAAGCCGCACCCCCGGACAGCGTCCCCGGCATCCTTCACTGTCAGAGAGATGCGCAGATCCGGCTTGTCTGTGCCGTATGTCTCCATGGCCTCCACATACCCTATGCGCCTGAACGGCGTGTGTGAGACCTCGCTGTAAAGGCCGTACTTTGAAAAGACCGGGGGCAGCACGTCCTCAATAACTGAGAACACATCGTCCTGCGTCGCAAACGCCATCTCCATATCCAGCTGGTAAAACTCCCCGGGCGACCTGTCCGCGCGGGCGTCCTCGTCGCGGAAGCACGGCGCAATCTGGAAATACCTGTCGAAGCCCGCTGTCATCAGAAGCTGCTTGAACTGCTGCGGGGCCTGGGGCAGCGCGTAAAACATGCCCGGATAGTTTCTGCTGGGCACAAGATAGTCCCTGGCTCCCTCAGGTGATGAGGCCGTGAGAATCGGGGTCGTTATCTCGAAAAAGCCGTGATCTGTCATGGCGTTTCTGAGCGCAGCCACCACCTGCGAGCGGAGAATTATGTTCTTCTTGACCTCTGGGTTGCGCAGATCCAGGTAGCGGTAGCGCAGCCGCGCTGCCTCGTCGGCCTCCCTGCTGCGGTTTATCTGGAAGGGCAGCTCGGCTTTAAGACACCTCCCCAGCACCTCGACCGACTCCGGAACCACCTCTATATCCCCGGTGGGCAGCTTCGGATTCCGGCTTGAGCGCTCACGGACAAGCCCTGTCACCCGGATGGTGGACTCCTTTGTTATTCCCCTGAATGCGGCAAGCTGCTCCGGCGTCTCCGCCACAAGCTGCGTCACCCCGTAAAAGTCCCTGAGCACAATAAAGGCCAGACTGCCGCTTACCTCACGGGTGTTCTCAAGCCACCCGGCGAGCGTCACCCGCTCGCCGACATCTGTGAGCCGCAGCTCACCGCAGGTGTGTGTACGTGATTGAAACATATATCGAAACTCCCATCCTTTATTCAGAAATGACCGTATTCACCGGCCGCGACGCAATTTTCCCGCTAAGATACTCCGGCGCAGCGGCGATCGGAACCTTCACCTGTTCCCCCTTGCCGAGATCCTTTATCGACACAAAGCCCCCCTCAATCTCATCCTCGCCCAGGAAGAGCGCGAAGGGTATGCCAAGGCGCGAGGCGTACGTTATCTTTGCCTTGAATTTCTTCTCCTCTGTATAGAGCTCCGTCCGCACCCCACGGCTGCGCAGGGCCGTTGCAAGCTCCACCGCCGGGCCGAGGTCCGCCGTCATCGGTATTATAAGCGCGTCGGCCGGCGCTGTCTCCACGCTCTTTGAGAGAAGCCCGCAGTCGTCAAGCACGGAGAAAAGCCGCGTCAGCCCTATGGAAATGCCGACGCCGGGCAGCCTCTTCTCGGTATAGTACCCGGCAAGATCGTCATACCTGCCGCCCGAGCAGATGGAGCCAACCTCCGGGTGATCGGTCATCGTCGTCTCATAGACTGTCCCCGTATAGTAGTCCAGACCCCTTGCTATGCTGAGATCAATCCCGAAATGGTCCTCCGGCACGCCAAAGGCCCCAAGCAGACGCGTGACCTCCCTAAGCTCCCGCAGACCCTCGTCAAAGACGCCGCTCCTCCCCTCATAGGTCTCCAGCGCCGCAAGCATCGTTGCGTTGGAGCCCGACAGAGTCGTAAAGCGCAGTATCTCCCCGGCCTCATCCCCGCCAAGTCCCAGGTCATCCGTCAGAATCGCCAGAACCTTCTCATGTCCCGCCTTTTCAAGCTTGTCCACCGCACGCATTATCTCCCCGGCTCTTCCGCCGAGTCCCAGCAGCTCATAAAAGCCGGTGAGGAGCTTTCTGTTGTTTACCCGTATCACAAAGCGGCGAAGACCCAGCTCCATGAATGCCCGGTAGATTATCGACGGTATCTCCGCCTCGTTGCAGATTGAAAGCTCCCCGTCGCCGATTATGTCAATGTCCGCCTGTATGAACTCACGGAACCGGCCCTTCTGCGCCCGCTCGCCGCGGTAGACCTTCCCTATCTGGAAGCGCCGGAAGGGGAAGCTCAGCTCACTATAGTGAAGAGCGACGTATTTCGCCAGCGGAACCGTCAGGTCAAATCTCAGCGCAAGGTCGCTGTCGCCCTTCCTGAAGCGGTATATCTGCTTCTCCGTCTCGCCGCCCCCCTTGGCCAGGAGTATCTCCGCGCTCTCAACCAAGGGCGTGTCAAGTCCGGTGAAGCCGTAGAGCCCGTAGACGCGGCGAAGCGTCTCTATCATAAGGTCCATCCTGCACTGCTTTTCAGGCAGAAGCTCCATAAACCCCGACAGGGTATATGGTCTGATTTTCTCCATTTAAATCCCTCAGTTTCACAATTCTTAAAATCTGTCGCCTCCTCCCCGCACCCCGGGGGAGCGGCCGCAAAAAGCGGCGGCTCCGGCAGACGAAATGGTTTAAAGCGGCCATTTCGTCTGCCGGAGCCGCGCCATTTAATTTAAGGCGATCATCTCTTGGGATTAACTATATCCCGCCAATCGAGAAGCCCGTCCGCCAGCCCCCTTATGAGCACCTCCGCTGTCGCCACATTGGAGGCGAAAGGGACGTTCTGCTGGTCGCACAGAGCGGAAATCTTCATAACTGACGACGCCCCCGAGACGTCCGAGGGGTCATTGAAAAACAGCACAAGGTCGAGCTCGTTATACGCCAGCCTCGCGCACATCTGCTGGTCGCCTCCCTGAGTACACGACAGATAGAGATCCACCGGCAGCCCCGTGGCCTCGGAGACCATACGTCCCGTGGTGTTGGTGGCACACAGTGAGTGCGCGGAGAGAATTCCGCAGTAGGCGATGCAGAACTGAACCATCAGTTCCTTCTTCCGGTCATGAGCCATTAAAGCAATATTCAAAACAAGCCACCCGCTTTCATTAAAATTGTCAGGCATATATGGATCTACAATCTGGCCAGCGGGACACGCTCACCCGTCAGGCGGCGCGCTATTCTCATAAACTCCCCGTAAGCCGACCTCGCCCCGTAAACCATCAGGGGCACTCCCTCCCCCAGGGCCCGCCGCACCGACTCATCCTCCGACACAACTCCCAGAAGCCTCGCGCCCACCGCGTCTATGGCGTCGTCAAGTGTCCCGCCCAGCTTCGCCACCAGCTTCGGCTCCACGCGATTTATTATAAGGCGCTGTCCGGTCACTCCCAGCGCACGCAGCTTCTCCGCTGTCCTCTGCCCGTCCCGGAGGCTTGAGACGTCCGGATTGACCACGATCAGCGCAAGCTCCGCTCTCTCCGAGGCCATCTCAAAGCCGGACCCCAGTCCCGCCGGCGCATCCAGCAGCACATACTCGTACCTCTCCCTCAGATCCTCCAGAAGACGCCGGAAGCCGTCTCTGTCAATGTCCGCCGGGGAGCTCTCCCAGGGAGCAGCCAGAAACGAGAGCCCGTCAAGCGCAGGGTGGGAAACCACCGCCTCTTCCACTGCCACGTCCCCGCAGAGCACATCCTCAAAGTCCCACATCGCGTCCGCAAGCCCCAGCGCCAGATCCAGGTTCCTCAGACCCACGTCGCAGTCCATACAGAGCGTCGTGTGGCCCAGCCTTGCCAGTGCAGATCCGATCCCGGCGCAGCATGCGGTCTTACCGGTGCCCCCCTTGCCGGAGGCCATGACGATGACTGTTCCCATTTCGTCCTCCCGTTTTTCCCACACCCACACTTAATCTCTCAACTCCGTATTCTCCCATTTTATCAAAGAGAGCCTGACTTTGCAAGGATGAATATTGTCTTTTTATGCATCACACTATATTTTTTTCCTGTTTCGCACTCACTCTCACTTCAGCAGCGTGTTATCAAAGAACGCCTCGCTTGACTGCTCCTGGGTGGTGAAATATGCGTCCAGGAGGTTCCGCCCTATAGGCGCCAGCGCCGAGCCCGAGCCGCCCTTCTCCACCACCACCGCGATAGCTATCTCCGGATCATCCGCCGGAGCGTAGCATATGAAGACGCCGTCGTTTATATCGGTGCTGCCGGACTGCACTGTGCCTGTCTTCGCCGCCACCGGTATCGGATAATTTGCAAATATTGACCTCGCGGTCCCCGTGGACGCCACTGCCCGCATCCCCTCCTGAAGGATTGAGATGTACCCCTCCGGGTCGTCAATCTGGTGGAGTATCTCCGGGGTATTCTCCACCAGTATCTCCGCGTAGTCGAAGCTTGTTATCTTTCTCAGCAGCGTGGTGGAGTAGAGCGTCCCGCCGTTTGCGATTGCGGCTGCGTAATTGGCTATCTGAATAGGTGTGAACTCGTTGAGGCCCTGGCCTATGGATGTTATGAGGGTGTCCGCCTTCCACCAGCCCGTCTCGCCGGTGGCCTGAATCTTATACTCCCTCGTGGCAAGGTGCCCGGAGGCCTCCCCTATCTCTACCCCCGTCGGCGAGCCGAATCCGAATTCCGCCGCCACAGCGGCTATCTGATCTATGTCCATCTGGTCGGAGACGCTGTAGAAGAAATAGTTGCAGGAGTTCTCTATCGCCCCCACCACATCCAGATAGCCGTGGCTCCCCGGGTAAATCCAGCATCTGGGCTTATAGCCCAGACTGGCGTAGGCTGTGTACTCGCCCTTGTCCTCTATCTTCGTGTTCCTCGTGATTATGCCCTCCCTTAGCGCGGCGAGGGCCGTCACCATCTTGAATGTGGAGCCGGGGTTATAGATGCCGTTCGTGGCCCTGTTCCAGAGCGGCTTTAAGGGGTCTGAGCTTATGGAGGACCAGTTCTGTCCGCGGGTGGCAAGGTCATAGGTCGGGTACGAGGCCATCGCCAGTATCTCCCCTGTCTTTACGTTCGTGACCACCACAGCGCCCGACTCCGCCTTCTCTATCGGCTGAACCTCCTCACCGCTCTCCAGCGCCTCCTTCTCCGCCGTCGCCTGTCTGTCAGCGTTTATCTGCGCGATCCCCGCCGCCAGGCACTTCTCCACCTGCTCCTGAAAATTTATATCTATGGTGAGGTACACGTCGCACCCGGCAACAGCCTCCTTGTCCACAACCACATCCGTGACCGCGCCCTCCTCATCGTAGTAGGTGGTCACCTTCCCGTCGGTCCCGTGCAGATACTCCTCAAAGGCGTACTCCACGCCCGTCTTCCCCACTATCGCGTCCAGCGGATAGCCCAGCTCTTTGTATTTATTCTGATATTCGTCCTTGTCCACTGCGGCCACATAGCCCAGGATGTGCGCGGCGTATTGGGTGTGATACTGCCGTTTGGACTCAACGTCCACGGTGACGCAGTTGAAGCTGCGCTCAGATATATAGTTTACAAACTCAACCGGCACGTCCTCCGCAAAGACATAGTCGTTCGTGTTTACTATGAGCCGCAGCTCAAGGCCGTACCTTATGCCGATTATCTTCCGCGCCTCCTCAGCGGCGACTGTGTAGCTTATGCCGTAGTGGTCGCGCATCCAGCTCACAAGCTCCTCCGCGGTCATGTCGGAGTTCAGGTCCTTGAAATAGTCAAAATAGCTGTTGAGGAACGAGAGCTGGCTCTTTGTCGCCCCCGCGTCATACTCAAAGGGCGCCGTTTTCGTGACGGGAAACTCGTCGTTGTACTCCACCCCGTACTCCGCTGCGGCGGACAGAAGCGTCCTTATCACCTCATTCGGATTGTCCTGCTTTAAAAGCAGCGACCGGGAGATGGATATGTTGTAGACTGTTCTGTCGGACACAAGGAGCGTGCCGTTTGTGTCATATATTGAGCCCCGCGCTGCGGACACTGTTCTCTTTACGGAGGTTGTCCCCAGGGAGCTCTGGACTATGTCGTCCCCATCCACCACCTGGAGCTTATACAGCGTGAAGCTGTAAATAACAAGCAGCGCCGCCATGAAGACAGCGCATGCGGCCAGTCTCGACCGTTTTATGAATCTCTCCATGAAATCACCACAACTGTTTCCCTGAGACCGGCGTCAGCCGATTCTCCCTATATACCTTGAGACGTAGTAGAGCGGAACTGTAAATATAAGCGACACCAGCGTCTGGCGGACAGCCGTCGCCAGCAGCGGCGCTATCGACGCTCCATGGAAAAGAACAAGCGGGACCACCTGGCACGCGGCGCAGACGATAAGCGCACCAAGCGAGCAAAGAAAGTACGACGGAAAGCCCTGCGCCAGCACCGTGTCCGAGAGAACGCCCAGAGACAGCCCTGTCAGCGTGAGGATTATCGTAAACTGCACTGTTGGCTGGTTGAAGGACAGGTCGCACAGCATCCCCGCTGCAAGTCCCACAGCCCCGCCCGTCACGTGACCGCCGAAGAGGGCAAGTCCCGCCACGGCCAGCGGCAGTATGAGCGGCTTCACCCCCATGACGGGCATCCGCGGCAGGACCATCGCCTGCAGCATGTAAAGCAGCAGCAGGTAGGGCACAAGTATGAAAAGCTTAACCGGGATCTTCGCCCTCCGGCGCTTCGGCATCTCCCCGCCCCCCTTTTTCAGTCGCTTATCGTAAAGTCCGTCACTACATACAGGTGCGCGCTCCCGCCTATGTCTGCGGAGGCCTGTACTATGGCGTATTTGTCAAGGCCCGATGTGCCGGACCCCACCCCCACAACCAGGCCAATCACAAGTCCCCTCGGGTACATCCCGCCTGTGCCGGAGGTGACCACCGTGCTCCCGATGGGGATATTGTCCGCATCGCCCAGGTACGTGAGCTTCAGCTGCTCGTTCCCCATGAGCTGAAAGTCCCCCTGGGTGGTGCCTGTGTCGCCGGACTCGTATATGAGAGAGCCTATGCTCATGCGCGTGTCGATTATTGATGTGACAACGCTCGACGTCGCCGTCACCTCCGTGACCTGGCCCACCAGGTAGCCCTCCTCGGTTATCACCGCGTCATACAGCTCCACCTGGTCATTCTCGCCCTTGCTTATGGTGAAGGATGATGCAAAATTGGAGGCCGTCCAGGCGATGACCGACACAGGCTGGAGCTTGAGGTCCTGGCGCTTCTCGGAGAAGCCCAGCAGCTTTCTCAGCCTCTCGTTCTCCTCGCTTGTGTCAGTATAGGTCCTGTAGTCCTCGCGGAGCTGCGCAAGCTCCAGCTTCAGCGACTCATTCTCGGCCTTTATCCTGTCAAACTGGAACATATAGTCATATGCCGACTCCAGCGTGTCCACAAGAGAGGTCATGGCGCTCTTGACCGGTCTGAAAAACGGCTGCGACAGAACCTCGGCAAAGCTGGCGTTCCCGCCGTTTGCAGCCACCGACACAGCGGATGCTACGGCTATGAGTATGGCCGCCACAGCCACATAGAAGCCCTTTTTACTGAAAATCCGTTTCAATGCCTCTCCCCCGCCGCGTCACAGCAGCTCCACGCCGAATTCCCGCAGACAGAGCGCCAGTCTGCACGCGGGAAGTCCCATAACATTGTAGAAGTCCCCTTCTATACCCTCAACCAGCAGCGCACCCAGACCTTGTATGCCATAGGCCCCGGCCTTGTCCATGGGCTCGCCGGTGGCGATGTACCTGAGTATCTCCCCCTCCTCAAGGCTCCGGAACCTGACGCGCGTCACCTCTGTGAAGGAGCTTAGCCTCCCGCCGAGCCTTACAGCCACACCCGTCGCCACAGTATGCGTCCTGCCGGAGAGCATTCTCAGCATCGCGGCAGCGTCACAGGCGCTTTTCGGCTTGCCAAGGGCGATCCCATCAAGGCACACAAGCGTGTCCGCGGCTATGATAAGCGCGTCCCCTGAAAGGCGCGATGCCTCCAGCGACTTTCCCACAGCCGTCAGCCGGACGCGCTCCTCACTTTCATGCTCCGTGACGCTGCCCTCGTCAAAATCCGTGGGAAGCACCTCAAAATCCTTAAAGCCCATCCTCTCCAGGATCTCCCTCCTGCGAGGCGAGGCGGACGCTAAGACAAGCTTCATTCTGATTGCTCTCCCTTCCAAAGGCCGTGAAATACTAAGCTCACCTTTCTTTGTCCATTGCATGTCTCCGACCAGCAGCCGCAGACTATTCGCCCCCGGTGAGCCATGTTCTGAAGGACACAGGCTCATAGGAGCCCAGCTCCAGATACCTCTCCGCTAAAAGCGCGCACTCCCCTGCGCTCTCTGTAGTAAACATCAATCGGACGCCCCACAGGCCTGAATTCATGTAGTCATGGCTCTGCCCCGCGAGAAAAAGCTTTTTTGCGCTCCAGACCGTGTTGCCGCACCTTGCGTCCCGCGTCACGGGATGCACAAGTCCCGCTCTGTCCGCAAGACCGGTGAAGCCGTCGCAGGAGCAGGTCCCCAGCACGTTTTTTATGACGCACCGGTCCGTGACGATAACCGGCATTCTGCCGTACACCGCAAGCTCCGCGGGGACTCCCTTGGATATGGCTCTCACCCTTGCCGGGCCGAGCTCCGGCGAGAGCGCCGCCGATTTAAGCCGGAAGCCGCTCATGGCGTAAAGGGCTGCGGAGTTGCGGACGTTCAGTGCAATGTCGCCCCGCACTCCGAACCCGAACCTCTGCGCAAACAGCAGATGTCCCAGGTTCCCCGCCAGCACCTCCCTGACGCCGAGGCTCCACGCCTTCTCAAGATCCGCGGAGAGCTTCTCAAGCTCCCCGTCCAGGACAAAGGGCGGCAGCGCCGCGCACACCGAGACGTACTCAGACTGCAGAAAAGGCTCAAGCTCCTCCCCTGCGCAGATTATCTCCTTAAGCGGGAGATATATTACAGGCGGAGCCAGCTCCAGGAGCCTGGCGGAGAGCTGCGACCGCCTCTGTAAGAACACCGTCAGCACCGGCGGCTCACCGGAATTTGGCGTCCTTGGCGGAAGCTCCACCCGCCCTGAATGCCTGAGAGCCGGCTCCGACCGCTTGCCCATAAGCTCATGGAGCGCCTGGTCCCTTGCCGCGCCGATGTCCTTAGCAGGCAGCGTAAGGCCTCGCTCTATGTCGAATCTGACATGTCCGCAAAGAAACGGCGTGCCCCCCGTGTGCGCAAGCTCGGTGGTGAGCATCGCGCTGTCAAGCTCCCTGTGAAATGCAAGCTCAGGCATCGGCCCCTCCGCTGCGGCAGAGTGTCCGTCCCGGTCGGACGCTGTGAGGGAAAACGGCTGGCCCATCCTCACACACCCGGAAAAATCAACCGGTACTCTCTGGAACTCGCGATTAAGATAGCTTTTGCGCAGGGATGCGAAAAACGACTCCGAGGGCAGAGCACTTGAGCCGGCAAAACGCTGTCTGCCCCCTCCGAAGGTCCCGTCGGAGAAGCCCTGAGCGGGGTGCGCCCTGACAAGGATGTCGACGTCCTCCATTGTCGGTCTTGAGTCTGTGCCAAGGAGCCTGGTATAGACGCCCGTCACAGCCGCCACATACTCAGGGCGGCGATCCCGGCCCTCTATCCGCAGCGCCGCAATGCCCATCCCGGCAAGCTCCCTGAGCCACCCCGCAAGGCAGAGCTCGTCGTCTGCGAAGGGTGCGCCCCGGCGCGGAGCGTCAACCTGAAAGAACTCCTCGCACAAGCCCGGGCACAGCGTCCTGAAGGCGCTCTCCTCCCCTGAGAGAGCGGGGAGCAGACACGCGCCGCTGCAGTCAGCGCAGATTCTCCCGTGAACCGCCACTTCAAGCTCCACGGGACTTACGCGGCAAAGCTCCTCCACCTCCTCCCGCGGGAGGTCCGGGGACAGCGAGACCCTGCTGACGCCCATGGCCGCCATCATCCGAAGGCCGTCCAGGTTATGTATACCCAGCTTTGGCCCGGCGTGTATACGCGCCTCCGGCAGGGCGCGCCTCAGCGCCCAGATAAGTCCCAGGTCATGGACAATCAGCGCATCCGCCCCAAGGCGCCACGCCTGAAGCGCCGTCTCAACGGCGGCGGCAAATTCCTCATCAAAGGGTGAGAGCTCCACCTTGGCATATAGCTTCACCCCGCGTATCCGGCAGAATTCGGCTGCCCTTCCGAATTCCTCCTCACTTATATCGTACCTGGATGAACCGACCGCGCCACGGAGACTTACATACACAGCGTCCGCCCCGCTCTGGACTGCCGCTGCGATAGCCTCCGCCGACCCCGCCGGGGAACAAAGCTCAGGCATATTATCCGCCTTTCAGAAAAGCCCACTTAAAAGGACGGGCTTGAAATCTTCAAAGGAAAGGAGGGAGACACCCCCATAAAGGGATTATAGCATACCTGGCCTGAAAATAAAAGTTCAATTTCCCTATATACAAATTTTTAATAATTCCGTCTCAATATTCCGTCTTATCGCCCAATTATTGAGGCAAAGCAGCGTTTATTTTACCCGAAATTGTCAAAGTGTCAGGATGGGTATTGTTATCCGTCATTTTTTTTGCTATAATAAAGTATTATAAATTCTGGTTGGCACAGGCCTTTGTGCCCGGTGTCAGGGAGGAACAGGTGGATAAGGCGTCGGAACGATGGAATATACAGGGATTTGACAGAAGCGCGGCTGTCCGGCTTTGCAGACAGGGGCTCAACCCGCTTGTTGCGGTGATACTCTCTTCGCGCGGCGCGTGTTCGCCTGAGGCAGTCGCGGCGCTCACAGGGGACGGCGGGGCTCTCTCCGACCCTCTCCTGCTCATTGACATGGACAGGGCCTCCCGCCGGGTAAGACAGGCAATCGGCGAAGGAGAGCACATGGCCGTCTACGGCGATTACGACGTTGACGGCATAACCGCCAGCTGTCTTACGGCCGACTTTCTCCGCAGCAGGGGTGTGCCGTGTGAGATTTACATACCCGAGAGGCTGGAGGAGGGCTACGGGCTCAAGGCGGCTGCTCTTGAGGAGCTTCACAGGCGTGGTGTCACGCTTGTTGTGACGGTGGACTGCGGCATCACAGCCGTGGAGGAGGCGCGCCGCGCCAGGGAGCTGGGACTGGACCTTGTGATAACGGATCACCATGAGTGCGGCTCCGCGCTGCCTGATGCGCTGGCCGTGGTCGACCCCAGACGCCCGGACTGCCCCTCGCCGGCCAAGGATCTCGCGGGAGTCGGGGTGGCGTTTAAGCTTATATGTGCCGTCTCAGGCCCCGATGAGACGGAGGCGCTGTGGGAGGAGTACGGGGATCTCGTCGCGGTCGGCACAGTGGCGGACGTCATGCCGGTGGTGGGCGAGAACCGCGCCCTTATAAGGCGAGGTCTTGCGTGTCTTCGCGAGGGAAGGCGGCCAGGCCTCAGGGAGCTCGCCCTGGAGGCCGGCATTGATCCGGGGAAGATCACAGCCGCAAACATCGGCTTTGCCCTTGCTCCGCGGATAAACGCCGCCGGGCGCATAGGCGACACAGCCGTCGCAGTCGACCTGCTGCTCACCAGGGACCGGAGAGAGGCCTCGCGTCTGGCCCTGATGCTGTGTGCGCTCAATCGTGAGCGGCAGCGCATTGAGGGGGAGATGTTCCAGGAGGCTCTTCAGATGCTTGAGGAGCACCCTGCGTCGGGCGGGCCCATCGTCCTGCACAGCTCCGGCTGGCACCAGGGCGTGGCCGGGATCGTCGCCTCAAAGCTCACGGATAAATTCGGACTCCCCTCGGTCATGATATGTGTGAAGGACGGGATAGGGCGCGGCTCCTGCCGGAGCGTGGAGGGCTTTGACCTCCACGAGGCGCTGTCCTCCTGCCGTGACCTGCTCCTCAGCTTCGGCGGCCATGAGATGGCGGCCGGGCTCACCATCGACGAGGCGCGCATAGATGATTTTGCCCTGGCGCTCCGCGAGCGCTTCTCTCCGGCCTGTGCCGCGCGAAGGTGTCTCAATGTGGATTTTGAGGTAATAAAGCCGGAGCTTCTCACGCTCCCCAACGTCGCGGCAGCGGAGGCGCTGGAGCCGTACGGTGTCGGAAATCCCCAGCCGGTCCTGTGCATGAGGGACATGGTGGTGGAGAACGTCATGTCCCTCTCCGAAGGGCGGCACACGAAGCTCTGGCTTCGGAAGGGCAGCGCCGTGTTTGAGGCGCTTTTCTTCTCCCACAGCGCAGATGAGCTGGGAGCGAAGGTGGGCAGCGTCGCTGACGCCGCGTTCTACCCGCAGATCAACGAATTTCGCGGAAGGCGGAGCGTACAGCTTTGCCTCACCGATTATTATTCCCATCCTTGAGCAGGTGATAGTATGAGAACGCAACCCGCAGCTGAAAACGCGAGCGCAGATATCTCCACGCTGGCCGAGAAGGAGTACGACGAGCTCATCGAGACTGTCCGATCCTGCACCCAGATAAAAAATTACAAGAAGATCCGCGAGGCCTTCGAGTTTGCTAGAACGGCCCACGGGCAGCAGCTCAGGAAGAGCGGTGAGCCATACATCACCCACCCCGTGGCCGCGGCTGTGATAATAGCCCAGATGGGCCTTGACG
>CAYPMJ010000051.1:0-13012 GCA_964411785.1 uncultured Oscillospiraceae bacterium | reverse complement strand
GTTGTCGGCGAGCCTCAGCAGCAGCTCCTCCCGGTAGTCCCCGAAAATATCCGCCACAAGGCACGGGTTTCCCTTTGTGCCGTTGTTTGTGGCCGTCCCCTCGGGACAGAGCAGAACACCGCGGCGAAGGTCGCAGACGCGCCCGGTCTGAGCACCCGCGGCGTGCTCGCCTAAGTAGTCGGGGCCGTCGGTGAGCTGGGTGGTGAGATCCCCGGCCCAGTAGATGCGGGCGTTGGTGGACGGCGCCGGCAGGTCAAGGAGGTTCCCCTTGCAGTCAAAGACGTCGTTTACCCAGACCTGAAGTCCGCGCACCCCGTCAGCAATATCCCCGATCATGCAGCGGCCCAGGTCGCCCTCGTAGTACTGCCCGAAATACACCTTCCCCGTCTCAGCGTCCCTGAGAGCGTAGCCATAGGGGGCGTTCACGCCCTCCTCATAGACGTTGAAAATCTCTTTTCCGGGCATGTCGGGATCTATATCCGCCACATGCATGGAGTCCCCATGTCCCAGCTTAACTACTCTCCCGTCCGGGAGCGCGTCCCTGGCGGAGTACAGCAGACTCCCGTCGTGGTCGATAACCGCAGCGCCGTAGACTATCTCCATGTACCCGTCTCCGTCCACATCGGCCGCAGACAGGCTGTGGTTGCCCTGGCCGGCAAGCGCGCCGCATGCACTGTCGCTGCCCTTCTCGCCCCAGTGAGTGCAGTTGAACGGATTGTCCATGGCAACGTGCCCTGAATCGGCGCACCACACCTCTCTGAAGCGGTTCTCAAAGAAATCATAGGCCACCGCGCATGCGCGGGTATAATAGCCGCGGCAGACCACAAGATAAGGTCTGCGCCCATCCAGATACGCAACTCCCGCCAGGAACCTGTCCACCCGGTTGCAGGGCTCAATCCTGGGACAGGCGTAATCTCCCCAGACAAGCCCGTCGTCACCGCGGCCCGGCTTATACGGGATCGTCTCAAGCTCCTCACCCATGCCGCCAAACATGGTGAGATACTCAGGCCCCTCATATATGAAGCCCTCAAATTCCTCAAGATGGTTCCTCCCGCTGCGGGACGGAGCCCACTCCCTTATGAAGTAATCCACAAGGTCCTCAGCGTCAGCACGGCTCAGGGGGTACTGGTGACTTACGGGGATGCCAAAGCACTCCTCCAGCGTCCCGGGCCACTCGTGCGCCTTCACCTCAGGCCTCTGGTCCCACCCTGAGAACATCTCGACAAGGTGCTCCCTGTAGTCCTCAGCGGAGCAGACGTAGTTGTCGCTGTTGCCAAACCCCGCGTCAATGTCCGCCTGGGGCATGGTTATATATCTCTCGCTCAGCACTGTACCGTCGGGAGCAAAACGGGTCATCTTCGTCCCGGGCGCAGTCTTTACGGCGATCTCAGCCTTGTTGTCGCCGTTGAAATCAAAGACCATGAACTGCGTGTAGTGCGCCCCTGCACGGATATTCGGGCCCATATCCAGCCGCCACAGGAGCGTCCCGTCAAGGCGGAAGCAGTCGAGGATGCACCGCCCGGTGTACCCCCGCTCGGAGACATCCTTGGAATTTGTCGGGTCCCATTTGACGATGAACTCATACTCCCCGTCGCCGTCCACATCGCCGACGCTCATGTCGTTGGCGCGGTAGGAAAACGGCTCACCGGCCGGCGTCACGCCGTCCTGGGGACGGTGAAGGGGAATATCGATGTAGTTTTGCGGCCATGGTCTGACCTCGGCGCAGGGCGGGTACTCGACGCCTGAGCAGACCGCCGCCACACAGTACCTGTCGTCCGCGGTCCCGCCGCCGTCGCGCCAGCTGGTCCTGTCTGTGACCGTGGCCGCGGGGACACCGTTTTTATATACCACAAAGTCAGTGCCCGCAAGTCCGGTCTTGGTGTATCCGTTTACCTCCGTGCGCAGCAGCCGCCAGCTCAGGAATACGCCGTCTGATGTGCTGACCGCCACAAGCCCGCGGGAGAGCTTCTCAAGCTGAGGCCTGGGGGCCATGAGGACAGGCGTTCTTATGGTCTCGCTCTCCTCAAGAACCGCCCCGTCAGGGCTTAGCGCCTCAGCTTTTATGTAGTAGGGTATATGTGTTGAACGGGCAAAGCTGGTCTGCGTCCTCTTTGTGAGCTCGATCTCCTTGAAAATGTGTGCGTCCGTGTCCCGGTCCGACCAGAGCAGCCGGTAGCTCTCAGCGCCGAAAACTGCCTCCCACCCCACCGTTATACAGCGGGGCGTCACTTCCTTAAGTTGCAGGTGCATGTAATCATAACCTTTCCAAAGTAATCAGAAATTTCAGCATACGGAGCATGGCTGAAAGCAGTGCGCTGTGAGCCATTCTCCCTGGGCTGAAAGGGGATGGAAAGGAACACGGGGCGCGGCGAGCGCTCTGCCGCGTCCGCTGCGCCCCGTGTGTGGGTCAACCTGCTTTACTTAAATCGATCATCCAACAGAAGCGTGATACTGCTCATTAACCTCTTCCTTGACAGCAGCGCCGCCCTGGTCCTCCCATGTCTTAACAGCGGCCTGGAAGCCATCCCAGTCTATCGTGCCGCAGATGTACTGTGTGCGGGCATCGTCAATAGTCTGGCTGATGATAGTGCCGTAGTTCGCATAGGCCTCAGAGTTTGTCAGATATGTGGAGGCCGGGTTGAAGACAGCGACCTCACGGCAGATAGCATACGCATCCGCCTGGGCAACCTGCCGCTCGTTCTGGGTGACAGTCAGCCTGTCCTCGTTCACGCCGTAGTAGGTGCACGCCTGGTTCAGGCCCTGATGCGGGTAGTTTGCAAGCTCAAGGCCCTCCTTCATCACAACGCCGCCATCCTCGTCGAGGTCGTAGGTCAGGCCCTCAATTCCGTAGTCAGCGAGAGTGACCATCTCGTCCGTGCTCATCTGATCAAGGAACCAGAGGCAGTTTTTAAGATCCTCCTCGGTCTTGGCCCCGTCCTTGGTGATGAGGAAGTATCCGTTATATCCGCTGGTTGCCAGCGTCTTCCCCTCAATCGGGCCCACAAGATTCATGGACGCTGTGGTGGACGAATCAACAACGCTCGCCACATTGCTGGTCACAAAATAGTCCCAGATCCGGCGCGCACCGTCCAGTGTGTCGATATACACACCGGCAGTACCGGCCTTGCAGCCGTTGCCCCACTCGCTGGACTCAACCGTAAACCAGTCGCTGCGCACAAGGCCGTCAGCATAGATCTTGCGCATCCAGTCGAGGGCCTCCTTGTACTCCTCTGTCTCGTGGACAGGGACAAGGTCGCCGTCCTTCTCCACCCAGCCGTTGCCGACGCCGAACCATGTCTGGATGATGTCCCAGGGCCCTGTGTACTTGGTCATCTCCATGCCGTAAGTATCCTGCTTGCCGTTGCCGTCCGGATCCTCATAGGTGAAGGCCCAGAGCATGTTGTAGACGTCGTCGATGGTCTGAGGAGCCTCGGTGATGCCCACCGCCTCAGCCCAGTCCTCACGGTAGCTGAAGCCGTAGCGGCCTATCTCACGGCTCTTCGGGAGGGCAATCACCATCCCGTCCACAGTCAGCGAGTCAAGAACGCCGCTCGGGATCTGGGCAAGGTGCGGATAGTCGCCGCTCTCAATGTACGAAGTGAGATCCCAGAAGGCCCCGTCCTTCGCAGCATTGATAACGGTACCGGTGATGCTGCCGGTGGCCGAGAGGACCATCGGCATGTTGGAGCGGTCCATCAGCGTCAGGCCGAAGGTGTCACCATACGTGTCACTCGCCTCAAAACGCCAGGTAACGCGCGTGTTGGTGAATTCCTCGTAGGCCGCGATTATCTGATCGGCGCCGTCCTTCGTAAGCTCGCCGCCGTAGTAGGACGGGGCCATGAAGGTGATCTCCGCAAGATCTCCGCTGTCATCGTCGCCCGTACCGCTGCTGCATGCGGTTAGCGTGCTGAACACCATGAGGAGTGCCAACACGAGTGTCAGAACTTTTTTCACTTTCATTTCCTCCTTTTATATTCAACAGTCACCCGACTGTCGGGGACAGATCAAACAGGCATCAGCCCTTGACTGAGCCGACCATGATGCCCTGAGTGAAGAACTTCTGGATGAACGGATACACAAGCAGGATAGGCACCGTCGCCACAACCGTGGTGGCCATGCGGACGGCCTTGGTAGGCGGACTTCCCGCGGGGCCCCAGTCGAAGCCTGTGTCCTCCGCCGCCTCGCCGGTCAGGAAAATTATCCGGCGAAGAACAATCTGAACTACCTCCATGTCCGGGTCGTTTATGTACATCATCGCGTTGAAGTAGGAGTTCCAGTGTCCCACGGCGTAGAAGAGCGACACCGACGCGAGAACAGGAGTGGACAGAGGCAGAATGATCCGCACAAAGGTCAGCAGGTCGTTCGAGCCGTCAATTGTGGCCGCCTCCTCCAGATCAGCCGGGAGTCCCTGGAAATAGTTCTTCAGGATGATCATATTGAACGCGCTCATAGCGCCCGGCAGCCACAGCGCCCAGTAGGTGTTGCGCAGCTTCAGCACCTGAGCTATCAGCAGGTAGCTCGGAATCATGCCGCCGCTGAAGAGCATGATCACAATGACCATGTTCATGAAGAAGTTGCGTCCCTTGAGGTAGGGCCGTGAGAGCGGGTAGGCCATGGTGCACGACACAAACATGTTTATTGCCGTACCTACAAGGGTGACGATGACGGAGTTCTTGAGTCCCTTGAACACAGAGCCGTCTCTTGCGATGTAGGTGTACGCGTTGAAGGAGAACTCATGGGGGATCAGGAAGAACGGACGCTCAATGATCTCACGCTCAGTGGCAAAGGACGCGGCAAGTACATAGACAAAGGGCAGCACGCAGAGCAGAGCGCAGGCGGCGACAAAGATATAAAGTACGACCTGAACCACCTTGTCACCGGGAGAACGCGCTTCCAATGTGCCGGTGGCCTTGACAACGTGCTTCTTTTCGGTTGACATTTCGCACACCTCCCATTATTAATACATGCCGGACTCGCCCAGCAGCTTGGCTACCTTGTTTGCGCCCAGAACCATGATCAGGCTGACGATGGACTTGAAGAGGCCCGCCGTAGTGGCCAGCGAGTACTGCCCAAGCTGGACGCCACGGGTGTAAACATAGGTATCAAACACTTCCGAGACGCTTCGGTTCATGGCGTTCTGCATCAGGAATATCTGCTCATAGCCGGTGTTCAGAAGGCTGCCGACCTTCATGATGAGCATGATGACAATCGTCCCGCGGATGGCCGGGAGAGTCACATGCCACATCAGGTTCCACCGGCCCGCGCCGTCGATCTTCGCCGCCTCGTAGAGCTGCGTGTCAACGCTGGAGAGGGCGGAGAGGTAAATGATGGTGCCGTAGCCCGTCTCCTTCCACAGATTCTGACCCACAATCAGCGTCACAAAGTATTTAGGATCGGAGAGCAGATCAGGAGCGTTCTCACGCCCGAAGATCTTTACAAAAAGGTTGTACACAACACCGTCTGTTGTGCTGAACAGCTGGTAAGTCAGCGTCGCGACAATCACCAGAGAGATGAAGTGGGGTATGTACACAAACGTCTGGGACACGCGTTTGAACCACATACACCGGAGTTCATTGAGGATCAGCGCCAGGATGATGGGAGCCGGAAACGCAAACAGCAGATTCGCAATGGAGATGGAGAGGGTGTTGCGCAGCAGGTTCATGAAATCCGTCCCCGTGAAGAGCAGCTTGAAGTTTTCAAACCCCACCTTTTTGCTGTTGACCAGACAGGCGATGATGCCGTTGCCCGCGTAGGGACTGAAGTTTTCGAAGGCCATGACCAGTCCGCCCATGGGCAGATAGCAGAAAACCAGCATCCACACAACGCCGGGGATAAGCATGATGTACAGCCAGTAGTGCTGACGGAGCGCTTTTCCCCAGGTGTTGCCCTTTTTTCCGGGCTTGCTCGCTGTCGACGCTGCCGCAGGCGTCCCTGCAGGTGCAGCTACAGAATTGCTCATTTTGTTCCTCCTGTTCTTAAATTTTCTTCCGATATTTGTGCAGAATACATCCGTTGCGGCCCTCGGCACTGTGCCCCATAGCAGCACCGGAGGCATTTTGTTAAATTATACGGCATTATATGTTCCTGTTCTTATCATATATACGGACTTTATGTGCAATTTCGCTTTTTTTCGAAAAAATATTTAATATGTTTTTTACGTTTCGGTCAATTTAAATTAATATATAATTAACAAAGATTTGCAGAATTAATTCCTTTCCCGGGGATTTGACCAGCTTTTTGTGAATATCGCCGAACAACGAAAATCAGCCGATGTGTAAATTGCTGAAAAAGAATTGATTTTGCACAGTTTAGTTGCAAAGGGCTCTGCCTCGTGCTAGAATAGATACGACTTTCCCGCAGGAGAGCAGCAGCATAAGGGGGGATTGGCAGATGCCAAGAAAGCCCAGAGAAATTCTGGAGTGCCGCGACTATGACATGCCGGCAGAATTTCCCATCATTGCCTTAACGGGGGATGTCTGGAGAATATCGGATATCCGTTTTCCGTCACTTCACTTTCACAACCATATGGAGATCGGCATCTGCCACAGTGACAGCGGGTTTATTGAGTTCAGGGACACAAGGTATCCCTTCAGGGCGGGGGATGTCACGCTTATCTCTCCCGGCATACCCCACACCACCTACTCAAGTCCCGGGACAGCAAGCAGGTGGAGCTATCTCATGCTGAATCTCATTCCGATGATAGACCCGGTGACGTCCTCCATGGACGTGCCGCCGGAGACGCTCTACAAGGATGTCCTGTATAACTCCCGGATAATCATAAGCCGCGAGCAGGATCCCATATTTTCAACTCTTGTCATGGAGATTATCAATGAGCTTAAAAGAAAGGAGCCCAATTACAGGCACGCGGTGCGGGGGATGGTCGGCGTGCTCGCCATAAAGTTTTCCCGGTACGCCCATGACGAGGAGCCCAGGAACATGGAGAAGATGACGCCCCTTGCGCCGGCGCTGCGGTATATAGTCAGCCACTATATGGATGACTTTAAAATTGACGACCTTGCGGCGATGTGCAAGATGAGCCCCTCATACTTCAGGCGGATATTTACCGAGACCATGGGGGAGGGACCTTTAGAGTATCTCAACAAGACGCGGATCGCCCGCGCCTGTTCGCTGCTGCAGATGACCGACTTCTCCATCATCCAGATCTGTGAGTCTGTCGGCTTCGGATCCTTATCCAGCTTCAACCGCCATTTCAGCGCCGAAATGGGCAGGACGCCCACGGCCTGGCGGAGCTTTGTGAACGCTGACCGCTCCGTAACCGTCCGCAACTACTCCGGCTGGCTTGCCCCGCAAAGTGAGGTGCCCTCGCAGCCGGCAAGGGAACCGGAGACAAAAAAAGCGCCCAACGGCCCCCACCCTCGGCACAGCATGCAAAGGGCGCAAGGGACGATTGAGCTTGAGGGCGCAATATTTGACATGGACGGCACGCTGCTTGACTCCATGCCCCTCTGGGACAGCAGGGGGTCTGATTTCATGCGTGAAAACGGGATCGAGCCTGAGCCCGACATCGATCTTAAATTCAAGACGATGAGCCTCAGGCAGTCAGCGGAGTACTTCATGAGGGTCTGCCGCATACCAGGGAGCGTGGAGGAGATCTGCGAGCGCATAAACCGGTGCGTTGAGAAGGGGTACAAAACGGTCCTGCCAAAGCCGGGAGTCCGGGAGCTTCTTGAGGAGCTGCGGCGGCGCGGCGTTAAGATGTGCGTCGCCACGGCCACGGAGAGGTATCTCGTGGAGGGGGTGCTGGAGAGGCTGGGCCTTCTGGAGTATTTTCAGTTTATCCTCACCTGCGGCGAGGTGGGAGCCGGAAAGACAGAGCCTCTTATCTTCAACAGAGCCCTGGAGCTTCTGGGGACTAAGAGGGAGAAGACGGTGGTCTTTGAGGACGCGCCCCACGCTGTGAAGACGGCGAAGGCCGCGGGGTATCCGGTGTGCGGTGTAAAGGACGCGTCGTATAAGGGCGATGAGGAGATGCTGCGGGGACTTTGCGACTGGTTCGTAAGTGACTTAAGCGAGCTTACAGGAAAGCTCCCGCCGCAAGGCGGGAGCGAGCTTAAATAGCATTAAATAGCATTTTCGCGCGGGAAAAGGGCGCTTAAAGCGCAGCCGCAGGAGCTTATGTCAGCCTTACGGCTTCAGCAGAGAGGCAGCGGCCCTCCGACGGGTCGAGCGTGAAGATGCAGCCCTCCATCTTCATGTCGCCCTCGGCCTGGGAGTACTGCCGCTTTGGCTGCCTTCCCAGAAACCGCGCCACCGACTGCTCCGGGCGCACCCCGAGAATGGAGCGTATGGGCCCCGTCATGCCAAGATCCGTGATGAAGCCGCAGCCCTGCTCAAGCACACAGGCGTCGCTTGTCTGCACGTGGGTGTGAGTCCCCCACACAGCTGAAACGCGCCCCAGAAGATAATAGGCCAGCGCCGCCTTCTCGCTTGTGGCCTCGGCGTGCATGTCCACCAGCACCGTCTTCACACCCCGCTCCTTCACCGACCGCAGGATCCTGTCCGCCTCAAAAAACGGGCTCTCGGTGCCGAAGTCCATGCCGCAGCGCCCGAGGAGATTTATCACACAGACATCGCCGAAGGGACTGTCAAACACGCCCCAGCCCCGGCCGGGGGACAGGGGGGAGGCGTTGGAGGGCCGGAGGATGTACCTGTTGCTCTCAAGGTACTGGAGAATCTGTGCCTTTCCGAAAGCGTGGTTGCCGAGAGTTATCACGTCGGCGCCGGCATCAAAGATGCGGTCCGCGTCCCGCGGGGTGAGGCCCATCATCGAGGCGTTCTCCCCGTTCACAACCGTGAAGGAGATATCCCTGAGCTTTTTGAAGGCCCGCAGATGGGTGGACAGAAACGTGACCCCGCCCTCACCCACAACGTCGCCGACCGCTAATATATTGACAGACATAAAAACACACCCTGTTCTTACGTAAGACGGCGGGCCCTCCGCCGTCTTATGTAATTATATTCCTTAAGCACAATGCCCGTAAGCAGCGGCGAGCTCTCTTTACGGCAGACGCGACAAAGCTGACCTGATGCTGCTAGGCCCCTGAGGGGAGACGTCCCACGATTACACAAAGATCCGGATCGCCCTCTGGTGGTTTTCCACCTCCACGGTCTCGTAGATCCCGCCGTCCTCGCCGTCGCGGGTCCACTGGACAGGCCCGTCGAATGTGAAGCTCGCCTTACGCGTGTGAAGAAGAGTCACATGCTCGGTGTTGAACTCCTGCCTTAACACATTGGAGACACATACACTCAGCTCCGCAGCAGTCCTGGGCTTGCGGACAAGAAGTATCTCAAAGAGCCCGTCGTCGAGGGAGACGTCCTCCTCCGGGAACTTCACTATCCCCGCCACCGACGTGGAGTTAAGGACGAACCCGAGGAGAAAATCGCCCTCAAGACACCCGTCGTCATAATCTATCCTGGCGTGGACGGAGGTTATCCGGCCAAGCTTTCCAAGCGCCTCCGTCAGATACGCCAGGTACCCCCACGTGTTTTTGGCGTCCTGAGGCGTGGTGAAGGGCACGTCCGTGAGCGCGCCGAAGGCCGCGACATATCCGAAGTAGTCCCTGCCGAGACTGCCCACATCCACGGTCCTGGGCTCCATGGGCTCAAAGTCATTGTTAAGACGCGCTATCGCGCCCTTGGGGGTTTTAGGCATGTTGAGGGAGGTCGCCATGTCGTTTGTCGTGCCAAGGGGCACATATCCTATGGCCGGGCGCTCCTCCATAGGCAGCCGCATGAGACCGCTTATGACCTCATTTAACGTCCCGTCACCGCCTGTACAGGCAATTCTGTCAAAGCTGCTGCCGTACTTCATGGCAAAGGCGGAGGCATCTCCGCGCTTTTCCGTCATGAAGACCGTGACCGACGCGCCTCCGGCGCACAGCACATTCAATATGTCCATAAGGTAGCCCTTCACCCGGCCCTTGCCGGAGACAGGGTTTATTATGAGCATCGTTCCCAGGCTCAAGTGAGCACCGTCCTTTCCGTTCACAGACCGGCAGATAAAAGAATCCCCAAAGCGCGTCAGAGGCTCTTATCTTGCGCTCTCCTCAGATTACCTGCCCTGTATCACCCGCAGACGTATCGTCCCGCGGTTTTCCGATATCTCCCTGCAGAGCCTCTCGTCAGGGCTGTCGGACAGCTCGAGCATCGTGTATGCGCATATGCTCCCCTTAAGAGAGGTGTTCACCATATTCTCTATGTTTATCCCCCGGGCGGATACCGCGGAGGTTATCCGCGCTATCATGTTCGGTATGTTCATGTGGAATACGCAGAGCCTCGGCTCCCCGGTCATGGGCAGCACCGCGCGGCCAAAGTTTACGGAATTTGTTATATTCCCGTTCTCCACATAGTCCATGGCCTCACGGGCCGCCATCACAGCGCAGTTCTCCTCGCTCTCGTAGGTGGTGCCGCCCAGGTGAGGCGTCATCACCACGTTCTTTCTGCCGATGAGAGTGTTTGTCGGGAAGTCAGTTACAAACCTCGCGACCTTGCCGCTCTCAAGGGCCTCCAGCATCGCCGCCTCATCCACCACCTGCTGCCTGGCGTAATTGATTATTCTGACGCCGTCCTTCATCGTGCCGAGAAATTCCCTGCCGATCATACCGCGGGTGTCGTCGTTCAGCGGGACATGCAAGGTTATGAAGTCGCACTCCGAGAGCTCTGCAAGGGAGGATACCCGCTCAATCTTATTGGAGATCATCCACGCGGACTCCACCGACAGGTACGGGTCATAGCCATAGACCTCCATCCCCAGGTGCAGACAGATGTTCGCCACAATGCGCCCAACGTTGCCCACGCCCACGACGCCTATCTTCTTGCCCATGTACTCAGGGCCAGCAAACTGCTTCTTCACCTTCTCCATAACGACGGAGATGTCGCCGGAGGAGGTGTCAAAGCTGCGGACCCAGTCCATGGCGCCGGAGATGTCCCGGCAGGCCATCCCAAGGGCGAAGAGGAACAGCTCCTTCACGCCGTTGGCGTTGCCCCCGGGGGTGTTGAAGACGACAACTCCCTTCTCCGCCAGCTTCTCAAGGGGTATGGTGTTCACCCCGATACCGGCCCTGGCCACGCACAGCAGATTGTCGTTGAAGTCGTAATCGAGGAGACTTGTGGCCCGGACGAATATGACGTCAGGGTCGGTGAAGTCATCGCCGAAGACATAGCGGCTCCCGTCCAGCACGGCCCTGCACGCGGGGGAGATGTTGTTGATGGTCTTTATCTTATACATAGCTTAACCTCACTTGGAAACGATTATGGACATTATTATGGACATTATTTATGGCGCAGCTCAAACTCCTTCATGAAGGAGACGAGCTTCTCCGCGCCCTCAACGGGCATGGCGTTGTACATGGAGGCGCGCATGCCGCCGGTGAGCCTGTGGCCCTTGAGATTCACAAGTCCCCTGGACGACGCCTCCTTTACAAAGGACGCGTCAAGGGCCTCGTCGCCTGTGCGGAATGTAACGTTCATCTTCGAGCGGGAGTCCCGCTCAACAGAGGATACGAAAAGGCGGCTCTCGTCCAGAAAATCATAGACAAGACCTGAGCGTCTTTCACGCAGCTCCTCCATCGCCCGGAGCCCGCCCTGCTCCCGGATCCATCTGAGCACAAGCCCCAATATATAGATATTGTAGGTGGGGGGAGTGTTGTACATGGAGTTTTTCCCCGACATGACGGCATAGCTCATGATCGTCGGCGTGTACGGCATCTCGCCGCCCAGAAGGTCACGCCTTATTATGACCACAGCCATGCCGGCAGGGGCCATGTTCTTCTGGACCCCGGCATAGATTACGCCGTATTTTGTCACATCAATCGGCTTTGAGAGCAGCTCCGAGGAGCAGTCCGCCGCCACAGGGACGAGCCCTGTCTCGGGCACGTAGTGCCACTCGGTTCCGTATATGGTGTTGTTTGCGCAAAGGTGCAGGTACGACGCGTCGATGGCGAGCCTGAGCTCCTCCTGCTGGGGGATGCGGTTGTGCCCGCTGTCCTCGGTGGAGGCGGAGATGTGAACAGCGCCGTATTTTCTGGCCTCCTTCGCCGCAAGCCTGGAGAAGTGGCCCGTGACCACATAGTCGGCCTTCCCGGTTCTGCCGATGAGGTTCATGGGCAGCGCGGCAAACTGGAGCGTCGCTCCGCCCTGCATGAAGAGGATGTCGTAGCTGTCAGGGACAGAGAGGACGTCCCTCAGGCCCTGCTTTGCGGCGTCAAAGATATCCTGGTAGGCGCGGCTCCTGTGGCTCATCTCCATGACAGACATGCCGCAGTCCCCGTATGACACAAGCTCCGAGGCAGCGCGCTCCAGCACGGGCAGGGGCAGCATTGACGGCCCCGCGGAAAAATTATATACGCGGTTTTCTGACATCCTGAAGTCCTCCTTCTTAAATGGCAGCGCCGGAGAGTCTGCTCACCCCGCGGCGCCTGACCACATGTCCCGGCGAAGAAATTTTTACTGTGACTGCGGAGCTCTCACAGCAAAAGCCCGGACACCGGCGCTGCCTTAGAGCCGATGCGCACAGCTGCACAGGCTATACAGTATAGATTATAGCGTATGAGACAGCCGGATTACAAGAGAATATCTCCCGAAAGTGCGTTGCCTGAGACGGCGTTAATTCGTACATTTGACAAACAGTTGCGCAGCTTCTCACCGCCGGCAAGAACGGGGAGGTAATTTCCCGTGTGCCCCTCCCATACGCCCGGGGACACCTCGCTTTCAAAGAGAACCTCCTCTGCACTGCCTATCTGGCTCTCCATGAACCTTCTGCGGCTTTCGGCAGCGACGGCGGAGGCCCTCCCGGCCCGCTCCTGGCGCACGCGCCTCTCAATCTGCCCGGGGAGCGCGGCGGCAACGGTGCCCTCACGGGGGGAGAAGGGGAAGACGTGCAGGGCGGAGAAGGCGCACCTTTCAAGGAATCTCAGCGTCTCGGAGAACTCGTCCTCCGTCTCGCCGGGAAAGCCGGTGATGAGGTCGCCTGTGATGCCGCAGTTGGGGAAAG
>CAYPMJ010000050.1:0-13122 GCA_964411785.1 uncultured Oscillospiraceae bacterium | reverse complement strand
TCTGCCGCGGGAAACTCAGACGCTCATCGCCACATCCCAGGCTTCCCAGATGACCTTGCGGAGGTTTCCGACCCCGGAACAGTCGCCGACCAGGCGGACTCTCCTGCCCTCCTCGGAGAGCGGAGCGGGCACATATCCGGCACTTGAAATGACGCTGTCACACTCAAGTACCAGATTCTTCCCTTCCTTTTCACAGACTATGGCGCCGTCGCGGACCTCGCTGAGGGATGTCTCCAGATAGACAGGGATGTTGTGAAGCGCAAAATACTCCCTCAGATACGAGCTGTTCGCAAGGCAGACGCCCGTCTGACACATGAGGTCGCCCTGCATTTCAACGATGATAGGTTCCTTCCCCTGAAGCGACAGCTCATAGGCGATTTCACAGCCTGTAAGCCCGCCACCTATGACAGCGACGCGCTGTCCCACTTTTGCACCATTCAGATAATCCAGTGCTTCAACCATGTGTTCTGAGCCGGGAACGGAGAGCGTACGCGGCACGGCCCCTGTGGCGACAACAATGGTGTCCCGCCCGGCGAACGGGGAGAGGTCCCTTATATCGGAGTTCAGGTGTACCTCTATGCCGTGCTTCTCAATCTGCCGCAGATACCACGCCAGCAGATCCCGGAGCTTCCCCTTGAAGCTTTCGCGTCCGGCCAGGGCTATTACGCCTCCCAGATGGTCGGAACGCTCATATATTACAGGCTCGTGCCCGCGTGCCTTCAACACCAGCGCACTTTCCATACCTCCGATACCGCCGCCGATTATGGGGATCGTCTGTGGGTTGTCTGTCGGCTCTATGCGGTGACGTTTCGTCTGCATGGTCCGGGCGTTCACGGCGCAGCGGGCAAGATGCAGGGAGTCATACAGGTCCTGATCGTTGGGAACGCCGTTGTAATGGGCCATATTGAAGCAGCCGTTGTGACACAGTATACATGGACGGATATCTTCCTCGCGGCTCTCCATCAGCTTTGTTACCCACCTGGGATCTGCCAGGAACTGCCGTGCAAATCCGGCGCCGTCAAGCTTTCCGTCTGCTATGGCGTCGGCAGCAGCCCCGGGGTCAAGGCGGCCTGCACACACCACCGGAATGTCCACAAACTGTTTTATGTGCTCCACATCGGCCAGGTTGCAGTTCTCCGGCATATAAATCGGAGGATGTGACCAGTACCAGGCGTCATATGTACCGTTGTCACAGTTGAGCATATCGTAGCCGGCATCCTGAAGCAGCTTTACCGCCTGTTCTGACTCCTCCATGTCGCGGCCCGCTTCCACATATTCCTCCCCGGGAAGCGCACCCTCACGGAAGCCCTTGGTCTTTGATACAACGCTGTAGCGAAGGGATACCGGGAAATCATCTCCACAGGCGGCCTTTATGGCTTTCACAATCTCAACGGCAAAGCGATAGCGGTTCTCCAGCGAGCCGCCATACTGGTCGGTTCGCTTGTTGACATATTTCAGAGTGAACTGGTCCAGAAGATACCCCTCATGTACCGCGTGCACCTCCACGCCGTCTACACCGGCATCCTTCAGCAGCCTGGAGGATCTGGCAAAGGCGTCCACCATCTCCTGAATTTCCTCTACAGTCATCTCCCGCGAAGGAACCTTGTCGCTCCAACGGTTGGGGGAGGCGCTGGGGGCTGCGGTTATCCTGTCCAGATCCATAAAGGGCTTTGAGAGCTTGCGCAGCTTCGGATCTGTGTACAATGACTCCATCATTGAGCTTACGGTGAAGGATCTTCCAAAACCTGCGGTGAGCTGAACAAAGAGCTTGGCGCCAGTCTTATGAAATGCGGGCATCCAGTCTTTCAGATCCTGGAACATTTTTTCATTCTTGTACAGCCATTGACCAAACATGGGGTTATAGACAGGCTGACAGCCGGGCAGTACAAGACCGACATTATTTCTGGCGACGCCAAGGATGAATTCCGCACCGGCCTTGTCAAAGTGGTTTTTCTCCATCCACCCCAGAAGATTTGTGCCGCCCATGGATGTCATGACAATTCGATTCTTGATTTCCACGCCGCCGATCCGCCATGGGGTGAAGAGAGAGTCGTATCTGTGATTCGTGTTCTGCGACGCGCATACCCCGTCATCCACAGTGACAAGGCCCGTCTCATCGACGGTTATTTCCATGCCGTCCTCAACTGCGTCAAGAAAATCCTCTCCGAGATTATCGACAACCGGCATCGACTTATCTGTCCAGTTTGCCGCCAGAATTGCCCCGGACGCCGCCAGAGAGTCAATGGGCTTTGAGAACAGCATGCACGCGGGCTGCTTGTCCAGCGCACAGGCGGTGTAGAGGACCATGCCGCCGGTGGTGGAGCCGATGGTTTCCGGCAGACAGAGGGCCTTCCCAAGAAGGGATTTTCTGTACAGGTCAGGATTGTTCTGGTCACCGCACTTCACCGCTTTGTCGCCTGTGAGCAGTGCTGTCTGGTAGCTTGCCAGGGTGTTGAAGCCGCCGTGTGAGACTATTGCCTCAGCCCTGACCGAGCCAGGGACTACTGTACGGCCTTGAAATGTCTTTTTCATGCTTTGTCCCTCCCTGTGATTTTTGCGGCTATCTCGTCGTCGGTGTAGTAGCGGGCGCTGGTGTAGGTGCGAAGCTTGTTTGAGGAGGTGATGACGGGCATTGCGCCGCAGAGCGGATTATCCATATACATCAGCGGACAGATGGAGCTTAAAACCACGCCTGTCGAATGGAGCCTCGGCCCGAACTCCGACGCCTCAAATTCCCGGACGACGCCGGGAGCGGCGGTGAACACCGTCGGTATGACAACCTTGCTGTTCCCGGCGGCTGCCAGTTCGTCCTCGAGCCTCACAGTCCAATTCTCAAGCTGCCTCAAGGTCATGTGAGGGCAGCCCATGAAGCAGAGCTTCGGCTTCGCATTGGGGTTCTTCCATATGACAGGGTAGCTCTCCTTTACGCGCTCAAGCTCCGCGTCATCCACCACATAGACAGCTGCGTCAGGCTTGACAAGCTCACGCCCCTGCTCTGCTGCCTCCGGAGTCAGATTCTCAATGTGGTAGAGTCCCACAGAACCGTTGGACGCAGTGGCAGCGCCGAAGTCCTTGAGATATGATACAGACTCTTCGTTAAGCTCGGTCCCAAGCCACTTATCAAGTCCCACCACGTACGGAACCTTCTCCAGCACACGCATACCTACCGCTGACCCCAGAAGCTGTGCCTCCGGTTTCCTGCTGGTTTTAATTTCCACAATGTAGTCAGCCCTGCGTCCCTCATCGGTCAGGAAGCCAAATTCCGGCACAAGTCCGGCTATGGAACCCATGAGCTCGATTATTCCGGAATTTCTGTTGCACCTGGCCCCGAGAACGCTGTTGGCGAACACGACGGCTGAAGACTCGGCCCAGGAGAGAACATCTCCGCGCCTGGGGGTGTTGCCGACCTGCGGCAGATAGCAGGTGCAGCTGAAGGCGTCCTCGTCCATGAGGCCAAACTGTTCCAGCTGCTCCTCATAGCGTGACTGTTCCTTGTACATGACCTTGAAAACCAGATCCTGAAGCGGGTTTGACGGTACGTTTCTGTCCATTGGCCTCGGATCCGCCGAGAAGGGCTGAGAGCTCACTGCCCCAGCCTCCAGCAGCTTTGCGTAAAGGTCATAAACGGGCTTCATCACACCTACACCGAAGCTGATTACCGTGTGGCCGTACTGGCCTGTAACAGGTACGAGACGCTCAGCTCCGAAAGCGTCTCCGTACATGACCAGAGTTTTCAACACCCGGGCCATGGCCTCGCCACGGGCGCCATTCAGAATTTCGGACTGTTCCTCTGTAAGGTTCATGCGGTATCCCCTCTTTCCTTTCTTCCCGCCGCTTGCGGCGGAGTGTGATTTTCATGCTGATATTATTATATGTATAAATGTACGATACCCCACTTCCGGTGGATTGTCAAGAGAAAGAAAAAAGAATTCAGACGGGCTGCCGAATCTGCCATACGGGCGAGCACGTTCCATAAGCTGCGCAGCGCAGGGCATGACGCCCTGCGCTGACGGATCAGTTGACATCGCGCACGGAGAGCCCGGGCGCTTTATATGGTCTCGATCTTGATGAGGTTGGTATTTCCGGATCTGCCGTTCGTTATGCCGCCGGTGAGCACCACGTCGTCGCCCGGGGACAGCGAGAGCTCCTTTTTCGCGGCGTTTTTGGCTGTGTAGAACAGCACGTCCGTGGACAGGACCTCCTCGCAGATGCACGGCTGAACGCCCCAGCTCAGCGCCAGCATCCGCCATGTGCGAAGATTTGTGGTGAGCCCCAGGATGTCCATAGGCGGGCGGAAGCGCGAAACCATCCGCACCGTCATGCCGGAGATGGAACAGGCGACAATGGCCTTCGCCCTGATATCAATGGCCATTGCGCATGTGGCGTGGGAAATAGCGTCGATTTTATTGTGAATTGGAGCGTCGGCTGCCCAGAAACGGCTTGCGTAGTCTATGTCGCCCTCGGTCTGTTCGACAATACGCGCCATGGTTGTGACGACCTCCACCGGGTATTTCCCGGCGGCAGTCTCGCCGGAGAGCATCACGGCACTTGTCCCGTCGTAGACGGCGTTTGCCACATCGCTTATCTCCGCGCGGGTGGGTCGGACGCTGTTGATCATGGACTCAAGCATTTCCGTGGCTGTTATACTGCGCTTGCCCATCTGGCGGCAGATGCCTATGAGGCGCTTCTGGATGGCGGGAAGCCTCTCAAAGGGAACCTCCACGCCCAAGTCGCCTCGGGCGACCATGATGCCGTCGCACACAGAGCAGATCTCCTCAATATTGTCCACCCCGGCCTGGTTCTCAATTTTTGCGATGATGCCGATCCTCTTGTCGGTGTGCTGTGAGATGAAGTTCTGAATGTCCAGGACGTCCTGCTTGCGGGAGACAAAGGAGCAGGCAATAAAATCAACGTCATTCTCTATGCCGAGGAGTATGTCCTGCTTGTCCTGCTCACTGAGAAACACCTGGTTCATAAGCTTGTTGGGAAAGCTCATGGACTTGTTGTTGGATGTCTCGCCTCCGACAAGCACCAGACACCTGGCCTCGCAGTCGGTGAGCTCCTCAACCTGGAAGACCATGAGACCGTTGTTGAGGAGTATTCTGTCCCCAACCTCCAGATCCTGTACAAGTCCCGGGTAGCTGACGGATACGCGCTCCTGGCTGCCTACTATCTGCTCCGTCGTGAAGGTGAAATGGTCGCCCTCCTTCAGAGTTATCCTGCCGTTCTCAAAGGTGCGGATACGAAACTCGGGGCCCTTGGTGTCGAGCATAGTGGCTATCGGCAGATTCAGCTTGTCCCGTACACGCTGCACCATTTCAAATCGCGCCTGCTGCTCCTCGTGAGTGCCGTGGGAAAAATTGAGTCTTGCCACATTCATTCCTGCGAGACACATTTTCGATAGAGTTTCCTCGTCGTCGCAGGCCGGGCCGATGGTGCATACGATCTTTGTTTTTCTCATGCTGCGCGGCTCCTTTCATTTCTCTGTAGTTTGTCCGGATTCTGATTCAGCAACACCTCATATAACTGAATTTTAGCTTATTTTCCGGGAAAAGTAAAGGACAAATAAGGGCCGACGCGGGAATATCTGGTATAACCGCAGGACATTGACTTACACAGGATACGCTGACAGAGCCGGAAAAGTGATTCTGCTCGACAAATAGAGAAAAAGCTGTTATAATGGGACGCGTGAAGAGCACCGTCTGCGCGGCGGGGATGAGGAAGAGGCGGCCCGATTGCCGGGCCGGCCCGGTATTCCTGTGCCCCGGGCCGGGTAATCAGCTAAGTGCCGCGGTCAGCTCAGCGTCAGAACGGATATTTCGTATGCAACTCTTTCAACCGGGGTGCTGTCAAGTATTTTGATATAGCTGCGGCTCTGAAGCCGCCCTGTCAGGGATACCTCAGCGCCAACCGTCAGTCTCCCGGCGCTTAGCGCCACAGCGCCCCAGGCGATGCAGGGCAGGTAGTCTGACCTCCCGTATGGCCGGTTTACAGCCAGCATCAGGTCACATATCTCCCTGCCCATAGGCGTCCGGCGCAGAACGGGCGCTTTGCAAAGTGCGCCTGAGAGCGTGACCACATTTTCAAACTCTCCGTCGGTAAACTGCATTTCACGGGCAAGAACGGAAATAACGAGCTTTGGCCCGATCCCCGAGCGGTTATTGAAGGAGCGCACTTCACCGGATATGAAGAGCCGGGAACCGCCGGAGACCGAAAGCGCGTCCAGCTGTCTCTGCTCTGTCAGCACGTTCAATATGTCCTCTGTACCGGACAGGCGCTGTACGGACAGCGGGAACCTGTAGTACACCTCATTCCGGACTGCGTGGGACAGCACAGGCCTTCCGGTCACGTTTCCGCACAGGCGGATTCTGTTGTTCAATCTCTCCATACGTAAATCCACTCCTCATTAAAGTCCGCCGGCAGGACGGGCGTTATCTGTGAAGATTATATGAACCTGTATCCCGCGATAGACCAGTCGGTCTTCGCATTTACATAAGCCTCATTGGCAGAGTTTTCAGGAAATTTGTCAATTAGACAGTGGAACATGCGGGACAAGTGTGGTATACTGTCCATGTGGAGGTCCGGAGCGGATCGAAGGACAATACGTTTTGAGAGGGACTATGGACGAAAGAAAAGCTGCATCCTCCGGCAAAAGTGCACATGGGAATCTGTTTCTGAGGTTTGTCAGCGGACTGGTTATCGGCATCGGAGGTATCCTGCCCGGAGTTTCAGGCGGGGTAATGGCTGTGAGCTTTGGCATTTACAGACCGATGATCGACGCGCTGGCGTATTTCTTCAGGGATGTAAGGAAGAACTTTCTCTTCCTGCTGCCAATCGGGATGGGCAGCGGCGCAGGGCTGCTTCTGGGAGCTATGGGTCTAAACTCCGTCATGAACGCCTGCTATACACAGGTCATGTATCTCTTCCTGGGCCTTGTGGCGGGAGGAATTCCGTCCTTCATGCGTGAGGCAAACGCGGAGGGCTTTAAGCCTCGCTACCTTTCGGCGACGTTTATCGGAGCGCTGATAGCTTCGGCTCTTCTGCTCCTGGAACGGGATTCGGCCTCTGCCGCCGATGTTGGGGAGCTTAAGCTGTGGGAAGCGGCGCTCTCCGGGGCTATCATCTCCGTGGGGGTCATGATACCGGGCATCTCAACCTCATTTGTACTGATGTATCTGGGCTGGTACAGACCGGCAATGGCCGCCATCGCCAACGTTGATATACCTGTGCTCCTGTGCCTCGGACTTGGTGCGGCGGGGTTCGCGCTGCTTACACTGAGGGCTGCAAGCTGGTTTTACAGAAGGTTCCATGGCTACGCGTACTATGGAACGCTCGGATTTCTCATAGTCTCCGCCTGCCTGATATTCCCGGGCTTCACCTTCACGTGGGGTCAGGTGGTGAGTATACTGCTCATGATCGGCGGCTTCTTTGCCGCCATGTTTCTGGAGAAGATCGGCAAAAGTCCCTGACTTCTGCCGACGGCCGGTCCAGGAATAATTTCACATATGGAGGTCCCTATGACCATCTTCGACGCGATCTCACTTTTCGGAGGCCTGTCCCTGTTTCTCTTCGGTATGAATCTGATGAGCTCAGCTCTGGAGAAACGCACCGGGCACAGGCTCAAGACACTGCTCACAAACATCTCCACTAACCCTGTAAAGGGCTTCTTCCTGGGACTGGTGGTGACGGCCCTTATGCAGTCATCCTCGGCGACTACCGTCATGGTGGTCGGATTCGTAAACTCCGGCCTCATGACCCTCTCCCAGTCGGTGAGCATAATCGTGGGCGCGAACCTGGGTGCGTCCATCACTCCATGGCTTCTGAGCCTGTCCGGAATTGACGGAGGCGGAAGCTTTCTTCTGCAGTTTTTCAGGATTTCCACACTGACGCCTGTGGTGGCGTTTATAGGGGTACTTCTGTATATATTCAACAAGAAACCGGCCAAGAAGGACACTGGGTTGATACTTCTTGGCTTTGCTGTGCTTATGTACGGTATGGAGGACATGTCGGGAGCTGTGTCGGGACTGAGGGACACTCCGGCGTTTACACAGGTGGTGTCCGTGTTCTCCAATCCCGTGATTGGAGTCCTGGTGGGCACATTTGTCACAGCGGTAATCCAGTCCTCCTCAGCATCCATCGGTATCTTTCAGGCGCTGGCAACCACAGGTTCCATCACCTACGGGACGGCCATCCCGATTATTATGGGACAGAATATCGGTACATGTATAAGCGCACTGCTGTCCTGCATAGGCACATCCAAGAACGCCAAGCGGGCGGCCATAATACACCTCTCGTTTAACGTTATATCAACCCTTGTGGTGCTGCCGCTATACTACCTTGTTTATACTCTGTGCAATTTTGACTTTGCCTCCCAGCCGGTCACTCCAATAACCATCGCCGCACTGAATACGGCGTATAAGCTGGTATCCATCGCGCTGCTCTGCCCGATATTGAAGTATCTGGAGCCGCTGTCACACATCCTTGTGCGTGACTCGGCCAAGCAGGGAGAAATACAGCTTCTGGACGAGCGGCTTCTGAAGACTCCCAGCGTTGCCATTGAACGCTGCCGCACAGTCACAATCGCCATGGCGGAGCTGGCGGTGGAGTCGATTCTGGAGTCAATGAAGCTTATCAATGAGTACGATGAGAAGGCAGACGAGGAGCTGCGGAAAGCCGAGGACCGGGTTGACTACTACGAGGATCAGCTCGGGACATATCTTGTTAAGCTCTCAAGCTACTCCATGAGCAAGGCTGACAATACAGAGGCGACAAAGCTCCTGCACATGATAAGCGATTTTGAGAGGATATCCGATCACGCCATCAATATTCTGTCCTCCGCGGAGGAGATAAGCGAGAAGCATCTCCACTTCTCAGATGAGGCACAGTCGGAAGTAGATACAATGATCTCGGCAGTCACGGAGATAACCACCCTGGCGCTGGCGGCTTTCCGGGAGGACGACCTGAACTCTGCCGCTATGGTGGAGCCGCTGGAACAGGTGGTAGACGGGCTTAAGGACACAATACGCAGAAAGCATATCAAGAGACTTCAGAGCGGGGAGTGCACCATAGAGATGGGATTTGTGCTCACAGACCTGCTCACAAACATGGAGCGTGTGTCCGACCACTGCTCTAATATAGCCGGGTATATGCTGGAGATGTCCCATGACAACATTGACGTGGGTGTGCATGAGTTCCTTCATCAGGTGAGAAGCGGTGACCAGAAGGAGTTTAACGACTATTACGATTATTATAAGCTCAAGTATACTCTTGCCGAGAAGAGCTGATTCCGGGAAGGAGAAAGGCTCGGCATCCCGGCATCTTAAAGCGGATAAATGAAGGCATATGAAGGCGCACCGTTGTCTGCCGCCTTAAATAGGAAGAATCTGTCCCCTGCCCACGACTTTCCGGGCAGGGGACAGATTGACGATTGGAGTAAAAATCGGGCCTCGGGGTATCTGCCAGGGGCGGTCACTCCTTCTCTTTCCTTATGGATCTCAGCACAAGCCAGGCTGCAACCGAGAAGACAGCGGTGTACAGCAGCAGAATGCCCCAGGTCCCCAGCATATGCAGGGCATCGAACTCAAAGAAGTCCTCACGGTCATGGTCAATGGGGACTCCCTGCTGCTGAAGCCGGAGGGGAAGGGAGTTCAGATTCGCAGTAGTACCGTACCCCTCCATGCTCCAGCGGCAGATGGCTATCAGACTAAGAAGCTCTGTCGCGCCGTCAAGCTTGAAGATAAGACCTGAGAAGAGTATCTGAGGCATAAGCAGTATCGGCGCTACCGTCATTGCCCGGTCGGGATTGGTGAAGAGAGCCGAGACCAGAAGTCCCATGGATGCGGACGACAGAGCCGTCAGGAAGGTTGTCATAAGAAGCTCAAGAAAGGCCGGCAGCATGACGCTGTCATCAGGAGTGCCAACGAGCAGTGTGAAGACACCGGTTAATAAAACCGACTGAACTGCGCTCAGCAGCCCAAGCACAGCCAGCTTTGACAGAATATATGAATCCAGCCTCAGCCCGGTCATGTACTCGCGCTTCAATATGCTCCTCTCCTTGCAGATCTCCTGGATGGCGTTCAGCATCCCCACCCAGAAGGCGGAGCAGGACAGGGCAAAGAGAAGACTTTTTGTCATCTCATATTGTTCAAACTGCTCCCCGTCCGCCACGAAGGATATGAGAAATGCAAGTATCGGCGCCTGGAACAGCAGCAGCAGGAGCCGCTGCCTGTCGTTCAAAATGAGTTTCATGTACCTGGCGCAGAGAACCTTCAGCTGACCCCACAGGTCCTCCTTGACCTGCGACGGCCCGGAGAATGGCGTGGGACGGGTTATATGGTGAGGTGTGGAGGCATTGTACCTGCGGCTCCACTCCTCCGGGTTCTGGGAAATGAGATTGTAGATATCCACAATATCGCTGACGCCGAAGAAACGGAGCGCCTCATCATACGGGCCGCAGAAGCACAGATAGCCGTTCCGACCCATGAAGACGATCTTATCACACATCCGCAGCTGCAGCGTGCTGTGGGTGACAAGGATGACCGTCTTGCCGCTGTCAGCCATGGCACGCAGGGAGCGCATAAGGTTCCGCTCCGTACCCGGATCAAGGCCGGAGGTGGGCTCGTCAAGAAATAACAGATTCGGGTCTGAGAGCAGCTCCACCGCTATACTGGCGCGCTTCTTCTGACCACCGCTCAGATTTTTAATGAGCGCTCCCCGCTTTTCGGTGAGCTCCACTGTGGAGATGGCCCTCGTTATTGCCTGTTCCCTGTCCTGCGGAGAGCAGTCTTTAGGCAGACGGAGCTTCGCTGCGTAGGACAGCATATCGTACAGCGTCAGGTTGTCGTACACTATGTCCGACTGAGGCACATAGCCGATGAGCCGTTTTAACGCGTCAAAGTTCTGATAGAGGTCCACCCCGTTTATGAATACAGAGCCGCTGGATGGGGGCAGATACCCGCACATGGCGTTAAGTATTGTGGATTTGCCGGCGCCGGAGCCGCCGATAATGGACACGAGCTCCCCGGGCCGTATGTCAAGCGATACACGCTGGGCCGTCACCTGCTTTCTGCCGCGCTGCTTCCGGACTATGACCACATCGGATGTATCCACAGATATGCCCCGTCTGCTGCAGGTGCAGTAGGACAATGCCTGACCGGAGAAGATAAGCGTTGAATTTGTGATTACTATGACATCCTTCTCGTGGAGCAGGGCTTTTCCGTTGACGCGGGAGCCGTTCAGGAGAATCCCGTTGGTGCTGCGTGTGTCATAGAGAACGAATCCCTCCGCCTCCCGCAGAATTACGGCGTGGTGCTGGGAGACGGTGATGTGCGGGAGGACAACTCCGCAGTCCGGGGCTCGTCCGATAACCAGTCTGTTCCCCACAGGGACGGTCCGCCACCTGTCCAGAGCGCCATTCCCGGAAATAACAAAAAGGACACCGTTGGGCGAGGACTGGTTCTGGTCGATACGGAACAGATCCCCATCCGACAGAAAACGGCTGCCCACCCTCTGCCCGTTGTATATTATACCGTTGGTGCTGCCCATGTCCCGAAGCATCCAGAGCGCACCGACACGGACGAATTCTCCGTGGCGAATCCTTGAGACAAGAGGGGAGTACAGCACCAGATCATTTCCGGGCTCCCGGCCAAAGGTGATAATATCCTTGCCAAAGCTGTCCAGCTCCAATGAGCGCGGAGACTGACCGCAGTCGAACACCGTCACCCGCGTCCCGGCACTCTGAGCCTGTTCAGGTGAGAAGAATGTGGTTTTTCCAGTTTCCATCATGATATCATGATCACCTCTCTATCTCCGGCTTCCCTCTGGGAAGGAGGACACCACTGAACTATAACATGTTTTTTTCAGGAAGTCCACAGAAATATAATAAAGTGCAGAAAAAAACCGGCTCCACTGTCCAAAAGCCCGTGACAAAGAGCGCCTCAGCTGGCCGGTAAGGAGCGTAAAGTGCTTGACAGAATACGAGAAGCTATGATAGAATCTGAGACAATAACAATGTGGGTTGCTGCGCCCTCCGGAAGGCGCAGCCTGTAAAAGTGTTCTCGCCGCCGCGCCGCCGGCGTTAATGAAATGGGAATATGAAAGGAAGCGTTTTTCATGAGAAAATGGAGCAGACTGCTTGTGACCACCCTGTTCGCTGCGGCACTGTGCGTGCTGCTGCCAACCGCCGCGAGTGCTCTGAGCGAGGACGAGGCCGGACTGGGCTATGCGCTGGTTTATGACGATTCGGACGAGATGCTGGGTGCTTATCCGGCCGCATTTGCCCTCTACAACGACGTCTATTATGTAGAGGTGGACTACAGCATCACTTCATATGATACGGCGGCATCCTATTCGCTGCTCACCGACGCGGGGTTCTACGAGCTTACAATAGCGGATACATTTGATGACATTGGAATCACGGAATTTATCACGGATACGATAGACGTGGCGCCGGATGCGTGGTATCCGGAAATCGGGACTGCGACGCTCTATTATTACGATTCGACGCTGACAATGTACTCATCGGATATAGAGCTTCTGAGCTCTGAGGAGATGGATGGCTTCTACCTGTGGGATTACCTTGTAGACACAAGCGCCATGCAGGATGAATATCTTTTCCCGATGACAATTCTCAATGCAAGGGGTGATCTTATAGGGTATGTGGCGCCCTCAGGGGACGTATACACCTATTTTCTGCCGGAGGGAACTGCCTCGGGAACCGGGGATTCATCCTCTGACACAGGGAACAGCAATGGCAACACCGGCACGGAGAACGGCGGGGAGAATACGGATGACGGATCTGATCCGACAGCGTCCGAACCTGGCGGCCAGACAACCGATACGGGAGCAAACAGCGCGGATGCGGGCGGCGGTTCCCGCCCGACCGTGACCGAGCCGGGGGACGCGGATGCAGCCGGGACGACGGATGGGGAGAACGGCGAAACCGGTGAGACGCCTGACCAGGGCGAGACAGGTGACAGCGGGGATGAGACGGGCGACAGTGCGGATGACGCCGAGGACGAGGATGAGGACGAGGATGAGGACGAGGACAGCAGGAAGAGGGACTCCGGGTTCCCCTCTGAGCTTGTGCTGTACATAGGAATAGGTGTTGTGGCGTTTGCTGCG
>CAYPMJ010000049.1:0-13292 GCA_964411785.1 uncultured Oscillospiraceae bacterium | reverse complement strand
CCGGGAGCACCACGGACGGCCGCACCGATGACGGCACCGGCGACAACACTGGCGACGGAACCGGCGGCAGCACCGGCGGCAGCACCGGCGGCAGCACCGGCAACGACACCCCGACCCCGGCCCCGGCCGTGGAAATCACCTCAGTATCCATACTGGCAAATGGCAGCGAGGTTCATGATGACGATAAGGTGTCGGTGGACGATGTGCTGACCTTCTCTGTCAGCCCAAGCGGCGCCACATTTACAACCGTCTGGACCGTCGGCGGCTATGAGACCGAGGCAGAGGGGAGCTACACCGTCGCAGACCTTGACCTTGGAAAAACCATCACCGTTACGGTCACAGGCACAGACAGCTACACCGGCTCCGCCACCGCAAGCTGCACAGTGGAAAGTACGCTTAAGATCACCGCAAATGACATCATTACAAACGATCTTGATAGCTCTGACTCAGCCTCCCCGGTTCTTGTGTCAAGTGAGGCCACGTTCAAGACAGCTGATGGGGAGGATGTGGAGGTTGACGAAAGCTCAATTCTTGTGCTGACCATTGAGCCCTGCGATGATGAGTCCGATGAAAACACCACGGGCGATATCACCACGGCGTTTACTGAAGTGCTTACAAAGATCGAGGGTGTTGAGGAAGACAGCCTTTCCGATCTTGAAACGGCAGTGTCCGCCGTGGATGTGGATCTCACCCTCATCACCACAAGCACCGACGAGGAGACCGGCGAGACCACGACCGAGGAGACCGAAGTCCACCCGGTGGGGACCACAAAGGTCACGCTGACCGCCGCACAGGTTGGCCTTGAGGAAGGAACCGATCTCAGCCTCTATTACTTTGCCGCAAACCACGTAAATGCGGAGAACAAAGAGGAGACCGTTATTGGCGAAGTGAGCGAGGACGGGCAGAGCGTCAGCTTCACGCTGAACGGACTTAGCAGAATCTGGGTTGGCAACATCCCGCCGCGCACTGTTACGTTCTACAATACTGAGGGTGACTACGAGGATAAGGCAGATCCCATAGGCACAGTTCTGGTGAAAACCGGCACATGCACCCCCACTGAAAAAGCTCCGGAGCCGAGCCGCGATGGATACTTGTTCATTGGCTGGAGTGAAAGCCTTGCAAGCACACCGGTCGTTAAAAATCTCAACGTCTACGGCAAGTGGGTTGAGGGGGAGATGATGCCCTACTCCAAGCTGAGCGTCGAACTTAGCAAGACAACGACATCATTTACTGCTGAAAGATATACCGGAAAGGTGACCATCGAGCAAAGTGAGGAGGCAGATGAGACTGTAGCTGATCTTACATACACCGTCACCATAACTCCGCCCACGAACGCTCAGAGCTATTACCGGGGCATCGACGCCGTCGAGACTGCCCTGTTGTCAGGAGATGAGGGTCTCCTCACTGTCGGAAGCGATGCGATAACTATCGAGGGCACAGTGACGGACTCCGTGGGCGAGATCAGGCCCTCTATAAGCACTTACTACTATAAGTGGCTTGACGGGGAGGGAAATGTGCTGTCCATGCAGGAAGTCAGTATTGTTGTGGACGGCGGAACCGAATACATGATCTACAAGGCCGAAGTGAACCGGGGCGTTGGGCAGTTTGAGGCGTACCTGGTGGATACAGGCGACGGCACGGACACCGACACCGGAGAAGAAACGGATGCCGGAGAAGGAACCGACACCGGCGAGGGAACGGATGCCGGTGAGGGAACCGAAACGCTCGCGGAAAAATTTGTGGCCACCATCACCAGCTTTCTGATAGGAAACTGGGAGGCGGGCTACACGCTCTGGACTAGAGCTTATTTTGACGGCTACAAGGTAGACTATGATTACTCCGCCTACGACACCTTTGAGCTGTGCTTTAAGCCCTTTGAGGGGGAGAGCTACAGTGACAAGGAAATCTCAGCTTATGTCGAGCGATACTATGGAAGCAAGTACGTGAAGGAGAACGCTGTATGCACAGTGAGCGAGGACGGGACGTCGCTGACAGTGACCGGCGGCTTGGATATTGAGGAAACGATAGGCCGCTACCTGTATGTTTACGTTACAGTGGACGATACGACACAGGAAATAATTATATATTTGGGCTATGGGTCTGACGAACCTGACGAGCCTGACGAGCCTGACGAGTCACCCAGTACCGAGACAGAATCGGTCCAGTGCGACACCTGGGACGAAGTGGTGGAAAAACTGAACGAGGCAAAAGAAAACCCGCCTGAAGATTATTGGATAACATACTATAGGATATCCTACACCGGGACTGAGAGCGTGACGCTGACGGAGAGCCTCACCATCCCGGCCTACTGCGAAGTGTATCTTGAAAACTGTGAGTCATTCACAATTGGAGACGGAGGAACACTGACTTTGGAGGAGTACGCCGCCATTGCGAGCGCCGCCAGCTTCATTATAGGAAACGGCAGTCTTGTTGTGGCGGAAGGCGGCACGCTGACCTCTTCCTTCGTGAGCGATGAGTGTTACAACTATACGGAGGTTACTGTCGACGGAAGCATCACGGTTGAGAGCGGAGGCAGCATCTCCATACCGGAGGAGGCGCGGCTGTCTTTGGCGATGAAAACCAATGCGGAGAGTGGGACAATTGCCTTGAAGTCAGGAGCGACAATAACAAACGATGGATATCTGGGTATCTCCGGATACGACGTCACCGTCAGCGGCACGATAACAAACAGGGATACAATGAGTATTGTGGGCGAAAACGGCCTCGTCATCAGCGGTACGGTGACAAGCAGTGGATGGTTGACCTTGACTGGTGCTGTCAACGGCGTCATTGTCAGCGGGACGATCGCGAGCAGCAGACTGACCGTATACGGTTATGGAAAAGGCGTCATTGTCAGCGGGACAATTACAAACAGCAGGATACTGTACGTATACGGTCATGGAGACGGCTTGACCATCAGTGGGACACTGGAGACAACGGGTGACTCCTTGTTAAATGGAAGCCGTATCAAGATAAGCGGCACTGTCACACACGCTGCCTCAGACAGTAGTTCGATGGAGTTTGAAGGATGGACCACCATCACCTCCACAGGCAGCGTGAGCGTACAGTGGACCGGAAGCAGCAGCGAAATACGCACTCTTCTTGAAATTAATGGGACGTTTGTAAACGAAGGAACGCTGGAAGTGACCGGGCTGATGGAGGCGTTGATAAGTAACAGCACGTACAGCGTGTACAACAAGGGAAGCATTGTCATAGGGAGCGACTCCGTGCTCGTCATCTCCGGCACCAGTCTTATAAACACCGGGACAATCACCGGCTCCGGCTCGATCTATGCGGGTCTTACCGAAGACACCTCAAATTACGACGACGGCGTATCATGGAATTTTGTTGAAGAGGATGAACAGTACGACTTATTGGATTACTCTCGTTTCAAGTTTATCCGCGACCCTGCTGCAACGTTTGACATCTATTTCTACAGGGGCGAGGTTGTAAACGATCTCGATGGGACCTGCGACGTCGAAGTGGAGACTGAGGAGTTCCCCACCCAGGAGAGCGACGCGGATTAAGTCAGACGGATATGCAAGGTAAGACGGCATCCTGACAAAAATGAAGCGGGGAGGCAGATATCTGCCTCCCCGCGCTTTCATCATTTCAGCTGTCGCGGCTTGTGTAGCCCTTCGCGTCAAACACGTACTCACGGCCCTCGACGGTGAAGCGGCCGCCCTCGTAATATGTGCCGTCGGACAGTCTGTATCTCCAGCCTGTGTTGTCCAGTGTCCACCCCTCAGGCGTCACTCCCGACTCCATGTACACAAGGTCCAGCTCGTCATACGCCTCATCGTCCTGGAAGTGCCACCACTCAGTGGACAGATCCCCGAACCCCGCGCCCATCATTATCTCCCGCAGCAGGTTCGCGTTTCCGTTATTCTCCTTGACCACGGCGTACTGGCTCAGGTCATGCAGCTCGGTCTGCATCTTAAGCTCGCTCCCCCCGTCCCTGTACTCCAGCGTCAGGTCCATGGCCACGCCCATGTTGTGGCGGGAGCCCACCCGCGCCAGGAAGCTGCTGAGGGAGTATGTGCCTCCGGTCATGAGCTGCCGGAAGGTGAGATACTCAGGGAGCGTCTCATCCACAGGCTGATTTGCAAGCTCCGCCGGCGCAATCGCCACTCCCGCCGGCAGATCCCCCACCGGTACGCCCGTCATGGGAAGCTCCGGCACATAGGTGTCAAGTATGCTGCCTGTCTTATCGTATATGTCACGGGTTGCCTCACGGGGACGGTAAGCGTCGTATATTCTGAGCTTGTAGCCCGCGTCCTTCGCGCTGAGAGCAGCCGTTATCAGCTTCTGCGCCGCGGGGTACAGCAGCGGGACAACGTAGTCCCCGCCCCCCAGATATATGTGCTCATAACCCTTTATCACCGTACCTGTGACCTGGGCTATGGCGTACTCGTGTATCTTGTAAATTGCGGAATAGCTGTTGGTTATATCGTAGTCGCACAGATTCCCGATGTAATCCGGGAGATTTATGAGGCAGTAATTGCTGTCTATATACCCGTACACATCCCCTGTGCGTATATAGAAGAAGCCGTCAACCTCCCCCAGTACACAAAGCGCCTTCGCCTCCGGCACGGTGCCCACGGACTCACCCTCCTCGGCCTGTCTGAATACCGTGAGCTCCTTAAGCGGCCAGATGGTGGCGTACATGGGCGAGGCCTCCGTACTTATCACCAGCTCCTCTGAAATGGTCGGATCACTGCCCTCGGCTGCCAGCGTACCGCCCTGGGAGACCACGCGGAAGTGATACTGGGCATAGGGCTCCAGCGTCCCCGTTTCATAGCTCAGGTCATCTGAGCCGGTTATCGCCTTGACCGTCCGCCACAGGCCGTCCTCCGTCAGCTGCTGGACGAGATATGTGTCCCCCTTCGTCTCCCCCCAGCTGAGGGTATATGCGTTGCTGCCCTCCTCCGATGAGCGGATATACGCCCTGTTGCCGATGAAGTCCTCCCCTGTGAAGGTCATGGTTGCCGCCTGTCCGCGTATGCTTATGCCCGGGTAGTCACGGCCCACCTCCACTATCACGTTGACCGACTCGCCCCGTCCCAGCACCGGAAAATCAGTGCCGTCAAAGCTCAGCACCGTCTCAGTCCCGTTAAACTCACGGACAAGCTCTGTTTCGCTGTTCCGCTGACAGTATACCCGGACGATGCTGCCCGTCGTCCCGGACCAGCGCAGGGTCACCGTGTCCTTCTCATCGTCCAGCGTGCTCACAAGTCCGTCCAGTGTGGTATCCCCCATCACGAAGGACACCTCCACCGGCTTCTTCCCCTCTCTGGACAGCGTCTGGCCAAAGGCCTTGTAATACTTAAGGGTGTTGACTCTGAGAATCAGCGCTGTCTCCGGGAGATCCGACAGTCTGCATCCGTTTGTGTCCACGCTCCCTCTCAGCACCGTCTCGCCGTTGGAGGCGCGGACTATCTCCACATAGTACGCGTCTGCCCCCTGCACCTGAGGCCAGGTCAGCAGCGTCGACTCCCCCTCCTTGCAGACGAGCTCAAAGGTCGTGTCCTCGGGCATCTCGCTCTCAGCCCTCAGAAAGGGCAGCAGCAAAAATACGAACAGCACCAGCACCAGCAGCACCGCCGCGCCTGCCGGAACCATCCATTTCAGATTATCCTGCCGGTATCTTCTACTCAAACTACAGATCCTTTCGCAATTGTGTATTCTCGGGCGTCAGCCCGTCCGCCTAATTGTCATCAGCTTCGCCGCCGTCGGCATCCCCGGGCTCCGGCTCCTCGCCCGTCTCCTCATCCGCTCCGTCGGTGATCTCCTCCGTCCCGGACTCCTCGGACTCATCCCGGAAAAGCGCCATCAGCATCGACGCGCACTGTGCGCGGGTGGCCGGCTCAAAGGGACGGAATGTCCCGTCCTCATAGCCGTGGAGTATCCAGGCGTCCGCCATGGCCTCTATGGCCGCCCTGGCCTTCTCAGATATCTCCTCGCTGTCGGTGAAGTGCGCCCCGTCGTTGTCCTCAAGATTCAGAAGCTTCGCCGTGATCGCGGCGGCCTCCTCGCGGGTCATCGCGGTGTTGGGGAGGAAGGTCTCCTCCGTCCAGTACTGCACCCCTGCCGCGCTGAGCGCCAGGATATCCTGCTCTGCCCAGTGATTTTCGATGTCCGTATATGGACTTTCATAGTCCTCCGGCGCTGTGAGCCCGGCAGCTCTCGCCGCCATGGCCGCAAACTCAGCCCTTGTTATGGCGGCGTCTGGACGGAAGAGCCCGTCCGTGCCGCCCTTGAGGACGCCCTTGTCGGCAAGCTCGCCCACCACGCCCTCAGACCAGTGGTACGCCACATCCCTGAACGCAGGAGCGGCCTCATCCGACACGGCAAGCTCCTTTTCAAAGGACGCAGTGTGTCCGTCCGGTTTCACATATGTCAGCGACAGCACAGCGCTGTCCTTCCCAATGTAGCTCTCATCAAGGCACGTGACGGCCTCCAGCGTCAGGCCGTCGCTGGCCTCAGCCTCAAAGCTCGCCACCGGGACGCCGTCCAGCGAGAGCGTAAAGGTGGCGTCAAAGGGCAGCGTCACGTTTGAGAAGACCGCCTTCACGTTCACATTGCCCCCGACCCGCAAGGCGTGCTCAGCCGTGAGCTCCACCTCCACCGCGTTTATCGCGTCACGGCGGGCCATCTCGGCAAACCCATAGTCCAGAAGCGCGTGAGAGTCCTCATTTCTGGCCTTCGTGCTTGTGGACTTCATGACCACAGCTATGATCCGGCGCCCGTCCCTTATGGCAGTGGACGCAAGGCAGTACCCGGACTCTGAGATTGTCCCCGTCTTAAAGCCGTCCGCTCCCTCATACTCGTACTCCTTGCCGGGGAGGAGCTTGTTAGTGTTGCTGTAGGTCCTGCCGTTATAGGTCATGGATGTCATGCTGGTGTAGTCAAGTATCTCCGGGTACTCCTGGATGAAGGTGCGGATAAGTATCGCTATGGAGCGGGCAGTTATGTAATGGGGACGTCCTCCGTGGCAGTTTTCGTATGCCGCCTCCATGCCCAGCTCCTCCGCCGTCTCGTTCATCCGCTTTACAAACTCCTCCTCGGAGCCGCTGATGTTCTCCGCCGCCACAACGCACGCCCCGCACGCGCTCGGTATCATCATAAGCTGGAGCATCTTGTCCACGGTGATCGTACTTCCGACCAGCAGCACCGCGGCCGGATAGCTTGAGTCTCTGGAGATGCGCCTGGCCTTGTCGCTGATGGTGAACTCGGTCTCCTTGGTGATGTTCCCGGCATCCAGCTCCTGAAAAACAATGTAAGCCGTCATGATCTTGGTCATGGACGCCGGCACCCTCATTGTATCCGCGTCCTTCTCATACAGAAAATCCCCTGTCTCATAGTCCATTACCACAGCGGCCGCAGCCTTGACCGTAGGCTGCTCCAGCGTGTCCGCCTTCGCCGTGGCGGCAGGAGCAGCAAGCGCCAGAAGCAGCGCCATGCTAAGCAGGATCGACATGCTCTTTTTCATATCTCTGTTCCTTCCCACATCATTTTTGACAGATTTTCTATCTTTTTGTTCCCTCCCGGGGCCATGTTTCTAAACCATTTCTATTATACGCCGTCCACCGCATAATTTGCAAGTCCTTTCCACAGGATATTCACGGAATGTTTTCGACATGAACGCACTTTATTCACCCCCTTAAGCCATTTTACGCCGAAATCCTGCCTGGTATGCCGGCATCAGCGCTTTTCCGCGCTCCGGATTTTTACCTCCCTTCCGTAATTGACAGGCGGCTTAGGTATTGATATAATATGGTATACTTCGTGACAAAATCCGGAATACTGGAGGAAATTTCCCATGGATGTGGTTCTTCAGGATCTGACCAAGCGCTTCCCCAACCGCAAGCGGGGCGGAGAGGATGTCATCGCGGTAAACAGCTTCAGTCTCACCGTGCCCGACGGACTGCTGGTGGGGCTTCTCGGGCCCTCCGGCTGCGGCAAGAGCACTGTGCTCAACATGATATCGGGCCTTCTCACCCCGACCGAGGGCCGCATCCTCTTTGGCGGGGACGACGTGACCCGTGTTCCCCCCGAGAGAAGGGATGTGGGACTTGTGTTTCAGAACTATGCCCTGTACCCGCACCTCACCGTGAAGAAGAATATCCTCTTCCCGATGGAGAACCTCAAGGGTGATAGGAAGCTCACAAAGGAGCAGATGGAGCAGCGCGTGGCCGACGCGGCAAGGACAGTCCAGATTGAGTCCCTCCTTGACAGAAAGCCGGACGCCCTCTCCGGCGGCCAGCAGCAGCGGGTCGCCATCGCAAGGGCGCTGGTGAAGAATCCGAAGGTGCTGCTGCTTGACGAGCCGCTCTCAAACCTGGACGCCCGTCTGAGGCTTCAGACCCGTGAGGAGCTGCGGCGCATACAGCAGGCCACCAGGTTCACCACCATTTTCGTCACCCACGACCAGGAGGAGGCGATGAGCATCTCCGATCTCATCGTCGTCATGGAGCACGGTTCCATCCACCAGATTGGCCGGCCCCAGGAGGTGTATGACGACCCGGCGGACCTCTTTGTGGCGAAGTTCCTCGGCACACCTCCTATAAACGTTTTCACCGGCGATATTTCCGGCGGGATGCTCTCCATAGGCGGAGAGAAGGTTCTGGAGACGCCGAAGCTGCGCGACGGCCCGGTTACGGTGGGCATCCGCCCGGAGGGCTTCGTGCTTGACAGCTCCGGCCCCTTCTCAGCGAAGCTGCGTCACGTGGAGGTTATGGGCAGGGACATAAGCGTGGTGTCCGGGACGGAGTATTCGGAGACAGGACAGCTCCGGGCGATAATTGACGCAGGGCAGCTGCCCCTTGCCGGCGCTCCCGTCTCACGCTTCACTCTGAAGCCCGACAAGGTGCATCTCTTTGACCCCGGAACCGGAGAGCGGCTGCGCTTCGGGACGTTGTGAGGCGGCGCTATGGAAAACAGAACCTGGAAAGCGTGGCTCTATCTGCTGCCGGCCATACTGTTTCTGGCCGTGTTCATGGTCTATCCCCTGGTTGATGTGTTCATCTACTCCTTTGAGGAGGGGTACAACTCCGCCTCCCAGACATTCTTCGGGCGCGGGCTCTACAATTACTCCTACGTGCTCCACGACCCGTACTTCCTCCAGGCCGTTAAAAACACACTTATACTCGTCGCAATCACGGTCCCCGTGTCGACTGGCCTTGCGCTGCTCATAGCGCTTGCTTTAAGCTCCATAAAGCGGCTGCGCAACCTCTTTCAGACGATATATTTTCTCCCGTATGTGACAAACACCCTGGCCGTTGGGCTCGTCTTCATGATACTCTTCCAGAAGACGCCCTACACAGACGGACTTGTGAACAGGGTCCTCGCAATCTTCGGCGCAGGCCCTGTGGACTTCATAGACGGCCCGTACGCCGCAAAGATGTTCGTTCTGTGCTTCTACACCGTGTGGGCGGTGCTGCCCTTCAAGATACTGATTCTCACCAGCGCCCTTGCCTCCGTGAGGCAGGACTACTACAACGCTGCGCGTGTGGACGGCGCCTCCAGATTCCGCATCTTCTACAGGATCACCCTGCCGATGATATCGCCGATGATCTTCTATCTTGTCATAACCGGCTTTATCGGCGCATTCAAGGCGTACAGCGACGCGGTCGCCCTCTTCGGGACCAACCTGAACGCTGCCGGGATGAACACCATTGTCGGATACGTCTACGACATGCTCTACGGCGACAGCGGAGGCTTCCCGTCATACGCCTCAGCGGCGGCGATCATCCTTTTTGCCATTGTCCTGACCATAACATGCATAAATCTCATGGTCAGCAAAAAACATGTCCACTACTGAAAGGAGGCGCGGCATGGATTACGAAAAGCTGGAACGGCAGTCCATATCACGTGAGCGGGTGCGGAAGGTCATCGTCTATTTTTTCCTCGCCCTGTGGGCAATAGCTGTCCTCTTCCCGTTCTACTGGATGCTGCTCACCTCGGTGAAGAGCTACGGCTCATATAACTCCGAGCGCATCCCCGCACTGTTCACAGCGTCCCCGACCCTTGAAAATTACGTAAACGCCTTTGAAAGCGTGCCTCTGGGCAGGTATCTTCTTAACACCCTTATCTTCTCTCTTGCGACGACTGCCATAATGCTCCTTGTCACGACGCTTGCCGCCTTTGCCTTTGCTAGGCTTCAGTTTCGGGGGAAGAACCTGGTCTTTACGCTCTTCCTCTCGCTTATGATGATACCAAACGAGCTTGTCATCATAACGAACTTTGTCACCATCACGGATATGGACCTTCGCAACACCTTCCTCGGGCTCATACTCCCGTCAGTTACGTCCGTCTTCTACATATATCTGCTCAAGGAGAATTTCGCCCAGGTGCCCGATGAGCTCTATTACGCGGCCAAGGTGGACGGCACGTCCGATTTAAAGTATCTCTGCAAGGTCCTTATACCCATCTGCAAGCCGACGATGGTGACAATAACAATTCTTAAGATTATCGAGTGCTGGAACAGCTACGTCTGGCCCAGGCTCATAACGGACGACCAGAACCTGTTCCTTGTCTCCAACGGGATACAGGAGCTGCGCGAAAACGGTCTGGGCCGCGAGAACATTCCGGCTATGATGGCGGCGGTCGTGGCCGTCTCGGCGCCGCTTATCGTTCTCTTCCTCATCTTCCGCAGGAAGATAATGGAGGGCGTGGCAAGGGGAGGAACCAAGGGATGAAACGGTTTCCTGCTGTCATTGCCGCTTTTGCGCTCTGCCTTGCGCTCAGCTCCTGTCACGGCTCCAGGGGACTTCCGGAGTTTTCCATGCCGGAGGAGTTTGACGAGACTCAGCCTGTGGAGATAACCTTCTGGGCAAAGAACGACACGAACCTCACCCAGCGGGAGATATACGAGAAGGCCGTGTCGGATTTTGAGGACCTCTACCCTAACGTCACCATAAACTTCCGCCTGTACACCGACTACAGCCGCATCTACAACGACGTCATAACCAACATCGCCACAGGGACTACCCCGAACGTATGCATCACCTACCCGGACCACATAGCCACCTACCTCACGGGGGACAATGTGGTGGTCCCCCTTGATGAGCTGGCGGAGGATCCGCTCTATGGCCTTGGCGGGAGCGCTCTTAAGTTCTCAACCCCTTCATGCGATGAGGTGGTTGAGAAGTACATGGAGGAGTGCAGAATAGACGGGGTTCTGTATGCCCTCCCCTTCATGCGCTCCACCGAGGCGTGCTATGTGAACCGGGATTTTGTCGAGGCGCTGGGCTATGAGCTTCCGGACATGCTCACATGGGACTTTGTGTGGGAGGTATCGGAGGCGGCGATGGAGAAAAACGAGGACGGGACCTTCAAGCTTAACGGCCAGACCGTCATGATACCGTTTATCTACAAGTCCACGGACAACATGATGATACAGCTCCTCAGACAGAGCGGCGCCGGATACTCCACAAGCGCGGGGGAGATACAGATCTTCAACGACACCACAAGCAGCCTCCTTCTTGAGATCGCCGGGCACGCTCAAAGCAGGTCCTTCTCAACGTTCAAGATCTCGAGCTACCCGGCAAACTTCCTTGACGCGGGGCAGTGCGTCTTCGCTGTTGACTCCACGGCCGGGGCCACATGGATGGGCTCCGACGCTCCGCTCTCCGACATAAGCGACGAGGTGCGGGTGGAGTTTGAGACGGCGGTGTACCCCGTCCCGCAGATGGACACCGAGAACCCGCAGATGATATCCCAGGGGCCGTCCATATGCGTCTTCAACAAGAGCGACCCGCAGGAGGTTCTGGCCTCCTGGCTCTTCGCCCAGTTTCTGCTGTCGGACGAGGTGCAGGTGGCTTACGCCGAGACCGAGGGCTATGTGCCTGTTACCGAGACGGCGCGAAGCAGCGACGCATACCAGAGCTACCTTGCCCACACAGGCGACGATGACCCGCTCTATTACGATATAAAGCTTGCCGCATCAAAGCTCCTTTTAGAGCACACGGATGACACCTTCGTAACCCCCGTGTTCAACGGCTCCGCATCCCTTCGTGACGCGGCAGGACAGCTCATAGAGGACGTGGTGAAGAGCGAGCGCCGGAATAAGCCGGTGGATCTTGCCGCAATAGAGGGGTTTTATGAGGATGTGACGTCGCTATACCGCCTTGACCAGCGGACGGATGCGGGTTCCGGGAGGGAGGACCTCGGCCCGATGCCCACAATGTCTGTGGTGCTCCTCTCCGTGCTGGCGGCAATCTGGCTTCTGCTTGGCGTCTATGCCATAGTTCACGCTGTAAAAAAGCGAAAATTAGAGCGAAATTGCCATTGATTTCCCGGGTGAAAAAAGTATAATTAACCCGTATACCGATATGACTCCACAGGAAAGGATTTTTGGAGGGAATCAAATGAAAAAGTTAGTTCTGTTCATCCTGGCGCTTACTCTTGTCCTTGGCGTTGCCGGCTGTGCCGGGAATACTGATGGCGACGACGACAGCGATTCCGGCGACGCCGGCAATTCCGACGGCGTCACTGTCATGAGCCACCAGGAATACATGGATGCCGATCTGGATTCCGACATAGTCATTGAGACTTATGTCCAGGCTACACAGTCCTGGTGGGACAACAAGATCACCGTCTATGCCCAGTCCGAGGATGGCGCGTACTTCATCTACAACATGGCGTGCTCCGAGGCGGACTCCGCCAAGCTTACACAGGGCGTCAAGATCCGCGTCACCGGCACGAAGACCGAGTGGTCCGGGGAGGTTGAGGTGGCCGAGGGCGCAACCTTCGAGATCCTTGACGGCAGCTATGTGGCGACCGCAACGGATGTGACCGACCTTCTTGGGACAGATGAGCTCATCGACCATCAGAATGAGCTTGTGTCCTTCACCGGCATGACCGTGGAGGAGTACAACGACACCGGCAAGGCCTTCGCCTACAAGAATGACGAGCCCGGCGAGGATCTGTACTTCATGGTCTCCCTGAACGGCGAGACATATGAGTTCTGCGTTGAGTCTTACCTGTGCGGCCAGGACACAGATGTGTACAAGGCTGTTGAGGCGCTGGAAATAGGGGATACGGTGGATCTGGAGGGCTTCCTCTACTGGTATAACGGCGCAAACCCCCATATAACAAGCGTGACGGTAAAGTAAAAGCGTAAAAAAATTAATAATCGAGCAGGAGGCCAGTTACCTGGCCGACCTCTCACACCACCGTGCGTACCGTTCGGTACACGGCGGTTCAACCGCGTCAGTGCAGAGACTCGCAGCAATTCAGGATTTCAAAGAATCCGGCCGCTGCGAGTCTTTTGTTTGTAATTGTGTGCG